>NZ_JAIGQA010000211.1:0-12947 GCF_019733245.1 Streptomyces sp. WAC04114 | reverse complement strand
GTCGTGGGCGGCCCGGACCGGGGGCTCGATGGGGTGCGCGGGGACGGAGGTGGCGGGTGCCTGCCCGGCGGGGCCGGGCGGGTTTTCACCGGCGGTGGGGATGTCCGGAGCTATGGGCCGGCCGGTCTCGGGTTCCCCGCCGAGGGGCTCCGCTGCCGGTTGCTCCAACTGGCCCGCCAGCCACAGCAGTTCGGCGATCTCCCGGGGCGTCGGAGCCGCGCCCGCCGCCGAGAGGGCCGCCGCCAGCCGGGCGACCGGGGACGGCCCGGACCCGGCCTCAGAATCCATCGCCGTCGGCCGCCGCGCTGAGGTACGGCATCAGCTGCTCGGCGAGGTCGTCGCGCGACTCGGCGTCCAGACCCGCCACTCCCGTGAGGTAGAGGGCGTTCAGCAGCTGGTCGGTGGCCAGTTCGCCGCCGGCGGCCCGCTCCAGGAAGCGGCTGATCAGACGGTCCGCGTCACCGCTCGGCGTGTCCAGATGGGCCCGGACGATGTGGGTGAGCTGGTCCCGGCCGGGGCGGCGCAGCTTCAGCCGGACGCAGCGGCGCAGGAAGGCGGGCGGGAACTCGCGCTCCCCGTTGCTGGTCAGCACGACGAACGGAAAGGCCCGGCAGCGGACCCGGCCGCGGCGGACGGTGACCGGAGTGTCAGAGCCGTCGGCGAGCACCTCGGCCGCGCCGTCGCCGGAGTGCCGGGCGGCACGCACCAGTTCCGGGATCTCGTACTGGCCCTCCTCCAGGACGTTCAGCAGGTCGTTCGGCAGGTCGAGGTCGCTCTTGTCGATCTCGTCGACGAGCAGCGCGCGGGGCCGGTCGTAGGGGAGCAGGGCGGTGCCGAGCGGGCCGAGGCGCAGATGGTCCTCGACACCGCCGGGCCCCTCCTGCCCCTCCCGGGCCGCGTACAGCCGGGACAGCGGGTCGTACTGGTAGAGGCCGTCCGCCAGCGAGCTGCGGCTGGTGATGTTCCAGCGCAGCACCGGGCCGAGTCGCAGCTCGCGCGCCACCGCGTAGGCGAGGGACGACTTGCCGGTGCCGGGCGGGCCGGTGACGAGCAGGGGGCGGCGCAGGCAGAGCGCGGCGTTGACGAGCCGGACGCTCTCCTCGCCGGCGACGTACGACTTCGCCCGGTGCACGCGGTCGGGGGAGACGGCCGTCGCGTCGTCGCCCTCGTGCGGCGGCGGCAGGGCCGGCCCGCCGTCGAAGGCACGCCAGGGCGGCGGGGCGGGCAGGTCGTCGATGCCGTCGTGCGGCTCGTTGCGGCCGGTGTAGACGGACCAGTGCGGCATGGGGAGTGGTCTCCGCTCTCCGTTTTCGTGCGGGTGTTTCTCCAGGCGCGGCGCGTGCGGGTGTTTTCCCGAGGCGCGTCGCGTGCGGGCGGGTCAGGCCACCGGCGACCTCGCGTGCGCGGCGGTGACGGCGTGCGGGTCGGCGAAGAGCCGCGGGTCGTCCCACAGCAGCTGGATGCCGTGGGCCCAGTGGTCCTCCTCGGCGAACGCCTCCTCGCGCAGGGCGAGGACATGGCGCGGGAGTTCGGCGGGCGGTACGGCCATGACGTGGGCGTCGAGCGCGTCGAGGAACGCCTTGCCGGTGCAGCCGTCCGTCCCGGCGCACTCCTCCTGCCCGGAGCCGCAGCCGCCCCGCGACCACACGATCACCGGGGCCGGAGCGGCGAGCGAGATGTCGAAGTGGGGCCGCGTGCGGGCGGCGGCCGGGGCGGATCCGAACCCGGCGAGGCAGGCGTCGCGCTGCCGCAGCCGCAACCGCAGCCGCCCGGGCTCCTCCGGCCCGCCGCACTCCACCCGGTGCATCCGTGCTCCCGGCCAGGAGTCCAGGCGCTTCCACGCCCGGGTCAGCACATGCCGGGTGCTGGCCTTGCGGCGGGCGTGGTCGGTGACGACCAGCGGGTAGACGCAGCCGAGCGGCGTGTCGTCGTCAGGGGCGCTCTCCCAGCGGTCGACGGGCCAGTCCAGCCAGTCCCGGGGCAGCGCGAAGGCGACCAACTCGTCGGCGCCGGGTGTCAGATAGCGGAAGGCCGCCTCGATCCCCTCCTGCACGTACGCGTGCAGCCGGTGCTGCTCGACCGTGCCGGACTCGACAGGATGCCGCCGCCCCTCGCTGTACGCGGACACCTCGACCCGGACCAGGCCGTCGCCCGCCCCGCTGTGCCCGAGCTCCACCAGGATCGGCGACCAGTCGGGCGCCGACGGCTCCACGGCCGGGGCGTGCAGCAGGTCCTGGAGCCGGTCGGCGAACCGGGCGACGGTGCGGGCGGCGCCCGGGCCGTCGAGTTCGCACAACACGAACAGGGCCGCCGACCACAGCGATTCGAACCCCTCCTCCGGCGGCGAGGGGTCGAACGGGTCGGCCGCCGCCGTGTACAGCCGCGCCGGGTCGCAGTCGAGGCCGGCGCGGGCCGCCTTCTCGACCAGGGTGCGCAGCCGGGCCCGGTCGGCGCTGGTGTGGTCGGAGGTGGGGACCAGGCTCTGCAGATCCGGCCAGTAGCGGGCCATGACCTGGGTGGGCATCATCCGGCCGGTGCGCACCTCGCCGCTGCCGGAGTCGGCCGTGACCATGCCGACGACCTCGCCGGTGTCGGCCAGGGTGACGGCGGCCCCGCTGAAGCCGGGGGCCAGGGGCTGGCCGCCCTGGTGCCAGGCCTCCAGCTGGAGCCACTCGCGTCTGATCAACTGCGCTGCGGTGACCCGGCATTCGGCGAGGGTGCCCTCGTCCCAGCCGTCCGGGAAGCCGTAGACGACGAGCCTGCGGGCGGTCGGGCCGTGCGCCGCGTCGACCGGGGCCAGCGCGGCCGGGGCCATCGGCATCTCCCGGTCCAGCTCCAGCACGGCCAGGTCGCCGGGGTCGGTGACGCCGCCGCTCCAGCCGCCGTGCGCGACGACCCGGGCGGGGACGGCCGGGGTGCCGGGCCGCTCGGTGAAGGTCACCGTCAGGTCCTCGCCGTCGCCCACGACATGAGCACACGTCAGCACCGTGCTCGGGGTGACCAGGAAACCAGCTCCGGCCACCCGGCCCCGTAACTGGATCCGGGCGTGCCACTCGGCGCTGTGCAGAGCGCTCGTCACTGCGCTGTCCCCGGCGCTGTTCATGAGGCGGCGCCGGCCCCCGGGGCGGACGCGGTGCCCGGCGTGGGCGCGGCCTCCGCAGTGGGCGGAACGTTCGGCGTGGACGCGGCCTGCGACGGGTGCGGGACACTCGGCGTGGCCGCGGCGTCCACCGTGGACGGGGACCACGTCAGCTTGACCACCAGATGGCCCTCGGCGGTGCCCTTGGCGATGAACGCGCCCGTCTCGGCGGCCAGTTTCACCCCGAACTCGATCTCCACACCGTCGGGCCTCAGCGAGCCGTCCCGGAAGACGCGCAGCGCGGACTCGGCCGCCGCCCGCACCCCGTCCAGGGCGCCCTCGAAGGTGCGGGCCGCCTGAACCGTGCCGCCACGGGAGACCAGACGGGCGCCGGACCGCTCCTCCACCGCCTCGACCGCGACCACGGCCCCGTCACCGGTCTTGAACTCGACCAACCCGTCCACGACACCCCCGTACGTTCGCATGCGCTGGGCAGCACCATTGTGACGGAAGGTGCTCGATGACGCGGGGGGCATTCACCGAACTCACCCACCGACGGTCCCCCGGATCACGCCCAGCTCCACCAGGTCCTGCGGCCGGATGCGGAGCTGGTCCGCCGTCGACTCGACTTCGCGCGGGGGGCGTTTGAGGATGGCCGCCGCCAGTTCCGGCGCGATCACCGAGAAGTAGCTGTCGGGTGTGGCCCAGGTGTTGCCGGGGGCGGCCAGGGCCAGGGCGCCGCCCGAGCCGCCCTCGCCGATCACCAGCGTGGTCACCGGGGTGCGGGCGCTCGCGACCGCGCTGAACAGGTCGGCGATGGCCGCGCCCGCGCCCTGCCGCTCCGCCTCCGCGTCGTTGGCCGCGCCCGGGGTGTCCACCAGGGTCAGCACCGGGACACCGAGCCGGTCCGCGAGGCGGATCAGCCGCGCGGCGGTGCGGTATCCGGCGGGGCGGGTCGCGGTCCCGGTCTGCGCGGCGTACGCGACCGTGCGGCCCTCGTGCGTGCCGAAGCCGCACAGCATGCCGTCGGGGTCGGTGCCGCCGCAGCGGTCGCCGCTGATCGTCGTCCGCTCCGTGAAGTAGGCGTCCAAGTAGGCCACGGCGCGCGGCCGTTGCGGGGAACGGGCCCGGCGGACGGCGTCCCAGCCGGTGACGGGCAGGACCGCGGACCCGCCGAGAGGGTCGGGCGGCGCGGCGGGCGTGGTGGACGGGCAGGTCAGCAGCCGCAGCCATCGCCCGAGCGTCTCGCGCAGTTCCTCAGGCTGTACGACCGCGTCCGCCGACCCGGCCGCGACCTGCGCCTCGGCCGTGTACGCCGCCGGGTCCGCGTCCGCGGGCCGCACCCGGGACCCGGCGAAACCGACCTGGGCGCCGGGCAGCGCGAGCACCACGTCCGCGCCCGCGCCCAGGGTGGCCCAACCGCCCCCGGTCGTTGGGTCGCGCAGGACCGCGACCTGCGCGAGACCGGCCTCCCGGGTGAGCGCCGACTGGCGTGCCACCCGCTGGAGTTGGGTCAGCGCGAGCATCCCCTCCTGCATGCGGCTGCCGCCCGTCGCCACCAGCGGCACCACGGGGAAGCGCCGCTCTCGGGCGTACGCGTACGCGGCCTCCAGCCGGTCGCCGGTGCGCTGGCCGAGGGAGCCGCCGAGGAAGCCGAACTCGAACGCGATCAGCACGGCCCGCACGCCGCCGACGCGGGCGGTGCCGCAGACCACGGACTCCTGCTCGCCGGTGCGTTCGGAGGCCCGGGCGCGGGAGTCGTCGTAGCCCGGCCAGGCCAGTGGGCCGTCGGGCCGCCACTGCCGTGCCGGGGCGGGGAGTTCGGCGAAGGTGGCGTCGTCGGCGAGGGCGGTGACGACCTCGCGTGCGGAGAGGCGCTCAGCCATGGGCCAGCGCCCGCTTCATGATCTTCCCCATGTCGTTGCGCGGCAGCGCGTCCAGGTGGTGCACGACCCGCGGCCGCTTGTGCGGCGCGAGCCGCTGCGCCACATGGTCCGCCAACTCCTCCAGCGCAGGCGGCGCCTTCGGATCCGCCGGCACGATCCACGCCACGATCCGCTCGCCGAGGTCGGCGTCCGGCTCCCCGGTGACGGCCGCCTCCCGCACCCCGGGGTGTTCGAGGAGCGCGTTCTCGATCTCACCGGCGCCGATCTTGTAACCGCCGCTCTTGATCAGGTCGGTGGCCTTGCGGCCGACGATCCGGACGTAGCCGTCGGGGTCGCGCACCGCCATGTCGCCGGTGCGGAACCAGCCGTCGGTGGTGAAGGCGGCGGCGGTCGCGTCGGGGCGGTTGAGGTACTCGGTGAACAGGTTCGTCCCGCGCACCTGGATCTCGCCGACCGTCTCCCCGTCGTACGCGGTGACCTCCGAGCCGTCCTCCTCGACCAGTCGCAGCTCCACGCCCGGCAGGGGCACGCCGACCGTGCCCGGGCGGGCCTCGCCGTCGGCACGGACGCTGGTGTTCATCAGCGTCTCCGTCATGCCGTACCGCTCGATCACCCGCCGCCCGGTCGCGGTGGCGATCCGGCCGTGGTCGTGCACGGGCAGCGCGGCGGAACCGGAGACCAGCAGGCGGGCCCCGGTCAGCGCCTTCACCAGGTCCGGGTCGCTCGTGACGGCCTCGGCGATGCGGTGGTACATCGTCGGCACGCCGAACAGCATGGTCGCGCCGCCGTTCAGCTCGCGGGCGACGCCCTGGGTGCTGAAGCGGCCCAGGTGCCGCACCGATCCGCCGCGCCGCAGCGGGCCGAGGGTGCCCAGGACCAGGCCGTGCACGTGGAACAGCGGCAGTGCGTGGACGAGGACGTCGTCGCCGGTCCACTGCCAGGCGTCGGCCAGCGCGTCCAGGGTGCTCGAGACGGCCCGGCGCGGGAGGACGGCCCCCTTGGGCGGGCCGGTGGTGCCGGAGGTGTAGACGACCAGGGCCGGGTCCTCGTCCCCGGCGCGGTCCTCGGGCACCGGGCCGGTGGCGTGCACGTCGACGTCGACGCGGGTGAGGTCCCGCAGGGGCGCGGGGAGCAGGTCGTCGGGGGCGGTGAGCACGAGGTCGGGGCCGCTGTCGGACAGGATGTGCCCGAGTTCCTTCTCACCGGACTTGGGGTTGAGCGGCACGGCCGGGACTCCGGCCAGGAGCGCGGCGACCACGGCGACGGCCGTCTCCATCGTGGGCGTCGCCCAGACGGCGACCCGGGTGGCTCCGCCGATGCGGCCCGTGAGCGCTCCGGCCGCGGCGGCGAGCTGCGCGTAGGTGAGGGAGCGCTCGCCGAACCGGAGGGCCGGGCGGTCGGCCGGGCTGCCTGCCGGGCTGTCGGTCAGGGCCGGGAAGAGAGGGGGCACGCGTCACATCTCCTTGGCTGGTGCCTGCTGTTGTCCGTGGGCGGTGCGTCGGCCCGGCCGGGCCGACCTCAGCCGGGGACGACCATCACCAGCCGGGCTGCCGCCGGTACGACCGCCCCCCACCATCCCTCCGTACACCATCGGCCGCCGGAAGAAACGCTCCCGGTCCACGTCCGGGGCGGGAACCCCCGCCGGGCGCCGGGTCGGATCTCCATCCCGTCCGCCACCACACAGCTGGGGTGTCGTGCCGCCGGAGGCGATTGTTAGCCTGCGACGGACATCGCATCGATCGTCCGTACGAGGATGGAGTCGCCGTGGCCGGCACCCCGCGCATCGCCGTCGTCACCTACGACCCCCGCGGCGAGGAGCACAAGGACCGGGACCTGCCGGTGCTGGTGGCGGCGCTGCGGGAGGCCGGGGCCGATGCCGTCGCCGTCGCCTGGGACGACCCCGACGTCGAGTGGGACGCCTTCGATCTCGCCCTCATCCGCTCCACCTGGGACTACAGCTGGCGCGCCGAGGAGTTCACGGCGTGGGCCGAGCGGTGCGGGAAGGCGACCCGGCTCGCCAACCCGGTCGGTGTCGTGCGGTGGAACGCCGACAAGCGCTACCTCGGGCAGCTCGCCGAGGCCGGGGTGCCCACCGTGCCCACCCGGTACTTCGCGCCCGGCGACCCCGTCGAGCTGCCCGCCGACCACGAGTTCGTCGTGAAGCCCGCCTCCGGGGCCGGCGCCCGGTACGCCGCCCGCCATCCGGCCGGGGAGCGCGACGCCGCCGAACGGCAGGTGGAGCGCATGCACGCCGAGGGGTTCACCGTCATGGTGCAGCCCTATCTGAGCAGCATCGACACATACGGCGAGCGGGCCCTGCAGTTCTTCGGCGGACGTCTGCTGCACGCCGGCGTCAAGGGCGCCGTCCTCGCGCCGGGCACGCCGTACGACGCGGACAAGGTCGCCCATCCCGACCTGCGCCGCTGGGAGCCGTCCCCCGCCGAACTGGCCGTCGCCGAGCGGGCGCTGGCCGCCGTGCCCGTCGACGCGGAGCTGCTGTACGCACGCGTGGACCTGGTCACCGGGCCGGACGGCGAACCGTGCGTGATGGAGCTGGAGCTGATCGAGCCGAACCTGTTCCTCGATCTGCACCCGGACTCGGTGCCCCGGGTCGTACGGGCGGTGCTGGCCGCCGCGGACTGACCACCACGGGTGGGGCATACGTCCCTCGGTGGGGCTTTTGGTGTACTGGTAAGGCCATGCCCTCTCCCGAGCCGGCCCCGCAGCCCGCGCGACGGTCCTGGGCACCGCTGCTGGCGGTGTGCGCCGGGTACTTCATGGTGATCCTGGACGTGACGGTCATCAACGTCGCCGTGCCGGTGGTCGGGCGGGAACTGTCTGCCTCGCTCACCGGCATCCAGTGGATCACCGACGGCTACACCCTGGTCTTCGCCGGGTTCCTGCTCACCGGCGGGGCACTGGGGGACCGGCTGGGCAACCGGCGGGTCTTCTGCTGGGGCGTGGCGGTGTTCACCGCGGCCTCGGCGGCCTGCGCGCTCGCGCCCAGCACGCCCTTCCTCGTGGTGGCCCGGCTGGTGGAGGGGCTCGGTGCGGCGCTGATCGTGCCCGGTTCGCTGGCCCTGCTCCAGCAGGCCTACCCCGAGCCGGACGTCCGCTCGCGGGCCTTCGGACTGTGGGGTTCCATGGCGGGCATCGCGGCCTCCGCCGGGCCGCTGCTGGGCGGGCTGCTCGTCTCCACGGTGGGCTGGCGCTGGGTGTTCCTCATCAACCTGCCCGTCGGCGCCGCCTGCCTCGCGCTCACCCTGCGGCACGTGGCCCGCTCGCCCCGGCGCGCCGACCGGGCCCTGGACTGGCCCGCGCAGGTCGCAGTCGTCGCGGCGGTGGCCCTGCTGACCGCCGGTCTCAACGAGGCCGGGCGGCGGGGCTGGTCCGACCCGGCCGTGCTCGTCGGTCTGGGCCTGGCCGTACTGTCCGCCGCCGCCTTCGCCCTGCGCGAGCGGCTGGCCCGGAACCCCGCCCTCCCGCTGGACCTGCTGCGCTCCCGCGCGATGGGCGGCGGCGCCGTCATCGGCCTGCTGTTCAACTTCGGCTTCTACGGCATGGTGTTCACCGCCAGCCTGGAGTTCCAGCACCAGCGCGGCTACAGCGCCCTCGGCACCGGTCTTGCGCTGTTCCCGGCGGTGGCGATGACCATGTTCGCCTCGGTGCTGTCCGGCCGGCTGTCCCGCCGTACCGGCCACCGGCCGCTGGTGATCTCGGGCATGCTCCTGGCCGCCCTGGGGCTGGCCGGCTGGGCCGCGGCGGGCGCCGAGCCGGCCTACGCGCTGCTGATCGCCCCGATGATGGCCGCGGGCTTCGGCACCTCCTTCGCCCTCACCGGCTCGACCGCCACCGTCATGGGCGCCGCGCCCCCGGCCTACTCGGGCGCCGCCTCCGCCCTGTTCAACACCACCCGCCAGGTCGGCAGCGCCACCGGCGTCGCACTGGGCGGCAGCCTCCTCGCCTCGGCCGCGAACTACGGCACCGGGATCCGGATCAGCATGGGCATCGGGGCCCTCGCCTACCTGGGCGCGGCGGTCCTGGCATGGTGGTGCGTGCCGGCGAAGCCGCCCTCCGGGAGTCACGTGGCTCAGACCTGAGCGTCGGTGACCGACACCCGCTGCAGCAGTCCCCAGGTGAACTCCGCGACGGCCTCCCGTCGCACCCCCTGCCCGTCCGGCGCGGTGAACGCCAGCCCCCACCGGGTCGGCGCCGTGCCCTCCAGGGGGCGGGCCGGGGCGAAGGCCCGGGCCACCTCGTCGACGGTGCAGGACCAGGGGGTGAGATCGTCGAGCGTGCGCAGCTCCGGGCCCGGGGCGCCGGGCGCGCGGACCAGCCACTCGTTCCACACCGCGCGGTTCGGGGCGGTCAGCACCTCGAAGCGCAAGGAGGGCCACAGCGGCACCGGCCACAGCCAGGCCTCGCAGTCGAGATCGCCGATCCGGCGGGGTGTGCGGGACTCCGGGTCGCCCAGCACCTGGCGATAGCGGGACAGGGGCGCGCGGGAGCGCGGGGAGCGGACCATCGCCTGCCAGCGCCTGTTCGCCTCGCGCATGTCCGCGATGGACACCCCCAGCTCATGGCGGGCGTCCTCCACCAGCCCGGGGTTGTGGTCGGCCATGCGGCGCAGCAGCACCAGCTGGAAGTCGAGCGGGGTGAACGGGCTAGTGGGGTGCTTTCCGGAGGGCATGGGTCCCATCGTCGCCCACGGGGGCCCTGCCCGGGCGGCGGCCGTCGGGCAGGAACAGCACCGAGTTGACGTAGCGCGGGCCGCGCCGGAGCGTGGAGGGCAGGACGCGGCGGAGCAGGCCGTGGGAGACGACGTGGGACGCGCGGGCCTGGTGGTCCTCCAGCGGGAACTTCGCCAGCGGCACCCAGGTGTCGCCGGGCAGCACCCAGCCGTCGTAGCCCAGCAGCGACAGATAGGTCACCACCGGCGCGATCGGCTGGATGCGGGACTCCAGTTCCACGAACAGGGCCGGACGGTCGCGGGCCAGCAGCCCCGTCGCGCCACGCAGCACCGCGGGCTCGTTGCCGTCCACGTCGATCTTGACGAAGCCGACGTCGCGCAGGCCCAGCTCGTCCAGCGTGACGCAGGGGACGTCCAGCGCGCGGCCGTGGATGTCGCGCCGCACCAGCGAGGACACGCCCCGGTCGCCCGAGTCGTCCGACGGCAGCCACAGGCGTGCGATGCCCGGCCGGTCCGAGGCGGCGGCCCGGACCACGTGGACGTTCGGCGGGGCGGCGGCGACCAGCAGCCGCGCCAGATGGGGCACCGGCTCGACCGTCACCACCTGCTCGGCGAGGCCCGACAGGCGGTGCGTCCAGGGTCCGTACCAGCCGCCGACGTCCACCGCCGTACCGCAGCCCGGCGGGCACAGCTCGGTGAGCCGGGCCAGCTCCGGTTCGAACCGCGGGTAGAGCGCCCGGGCCGTCGCGGCCACCAGACGGGTGGGCAGCAGGGGGGCGACCCGGGCCGCCAGGCTGGTCACGGCGCCATCCTCTTCAGGAGTTCCTCGTGCTCGTCGTCCGGCACCTGCTCGCCCGAGGACGGCAGCAGCTGCGGGATGCCGTCGGTGATCGGGTAACGGCGGTGCAGACGCGGGTTGTACAGCGCCTCCTCACGCCCGGCCTCCTCGGGGAGCAGATGCAGCGGCCCCTTGTCGAGCGGGCACGCCAGGATCTTGAGCAGCGGGTCGTCGGGCTTCATGAAGATGCCAGCTCCTTGGCGGGTGGGGAGGGTTGGGGAGCGGTGTCGTGCTTGGGCATGGTCAGCAACACGGCCACCGCCAGGGCCGTGCCCGCCACCCGCAGCGCGAGCCGCAGCGGCTCGTCCGGCAGGGCCTCGCCGAACGACAGCGTGCCGAGCACCGCCGTGAACAGACTCGTCACGGTCGTGCACACCGGCACGATCAGCGAGGCCCGGCAGCGCTGCAGCGCCGCCTGCGACATCACCAGGCCGAACGCGCCGGTGAACAGCAGGAGATACGGGTAGGGGGAGCTCAGCAGGCCCAGCACGGCACCGCCGATCCCGTCGGTCGTCAGCCGGCCGGCGACGCCCTTGATGGCCAGCGAGCTGACCCCGTACAGCAGGCCCACGGCCACGCCGTACTCGACGCCGGTCGTCGGCCGCCGGTGCCGGTTGCGGGTGCGCCGCTCGGCCGAGGCGTACAGCCACACCCCGGCCGCCAGGGACGGCACGCACACCAGCAGGATCAGCTGGTAGGGCGCGTCCTGGCTGACGGTGTCCGACCCTTCCCGCAGCGACAGCACCACCATCAGCAGCGCCAGCAGGATCGCGCCGAGCGCGTACCGTTCCCGGCCGGACGTCTCCTCCCCGAGCAGCCGCGCCGACAGCAGCACCAGCAGCACCAGGCCGGAGACGAAGATGCCCTGGGCGGCGGCGATGGGCAGGGTGCGGTAGACGACGAGCTGCGCGGCGAAACCGGCCGCGAGGGCGAGGGACCCGCCGATCCACAGGGGGCTGCCGAGGACGAGGCGCAGCAGCCGGGCCGGCTGCCGGATCGTCACCTCGGGAAGCGAGGTGAGGGCACGTTTCTCCAGCACGAAGCCCAGGCTGTAGAGGGTGTTCGCCAGCAGGGCCGCGGCCACTCCCCACCACATGGGCTACGTCCTCCTGGCGTGCAGCAGCAGGATCGACGCGAGCTGCGGCCGGGCGCAGGCCAGCCGGTCCAGCGGGCGCAGCGGGCGCGGAACGCCGTGGAAGGGAGCCCCTTCGAGCCGTACGACCGTGAACCCGGACGCGGCGACGAACTCCTTCAGCGCGCGGGCGGTGTAGAGCCGCAGATGCCCCACGACCTCCTTGCCCGGGCGGCCGTGGATGCCGCGCAGGCTGACCTCCGAGAAGACCGGTTGGACGCCGGCGAGCAGCAGGCCGCGGTTGTACCAGGCGGCCAGGTTCGGCGTGGACAGCATCAGATGCCCGCCGGGGCGCAGGATCCGCCGGATCTCGTCGAGCGCGGCGTCCGGGTCGACGAGGTGCTCGACGACCTCGCTGAACAGCACGGCGTCGGCCGACCCCGAGGCGAACGGCAGCCCGCCGCCGGTGAGTTCGCCGCGCACCGCGTAGGGGATGCGGGTGCGGGCGCGGCGCAGGGCGTCCTGGGACCAGTCGACGCCGATGACGCGGTGGCCGGGCAGGAGCGGGGCGGCGGTGGCGGCGGCGGTGCCGTCCCCGCAGCCGATGTCGATGATCGTCCGCGGGCTCGTGGTCGCCGGGCCGCCCAGGGCCCGGGCCAGCATGCGGGCCTGGCGGAGGCTGCGCGGGGTGCCGGAGGCGACCGGCACGGCGGGGTTCTCGTAGAAGTCGCGCAGGTCGTGGGGCGGGGGCCCGGTGGTGGGCGGTGCGGTCACGCGGTCACCTCCGTGGTGTGCAGGTAGTGCTCGAAGAGGTCGCGGAGGTGGGCGCCGTCGCCGTGGCTGAGCAGGGCCTTCGACCAGCGCAGGGCCAGATGGAGGCGGCCGGCCGTGGAGGCGGTGGTGACGGTCAGGCCGCGGGGCATCCGGGCCGGCGCGGAGAACCAGACCGCGTGCGCGCGGCCCGCCTCCTCGCCGAAGTCCAGGGGGTAGGGGATGCGGCCGATGTTGCTGAGCAGGGTCGTCGACGTCCAGGGCGCGGCGGCCCGGCGCAGGGTGCGGGTGAGGGCGGCGCGGGCGGTGACGGGCGCCCAGGGGGAGGTCAGGAGGGCCGCCCCGTGGCCGAGTTGGGGGCGCGGGAGGGACTTCAGGGCGCGGGTCCGCTCCGCGGTGCGGCGCAGCAGGGCCGGCATGTCGGTGACGTCCAGTTCCCGCGGCGCGTACGGGACTTCCACCAGGCGGGTGCCGTTGCCGATGGGCATCGTGGTGTCGCGGGGGCGGTCGTCCACCGGCATGGTGATGCGCAGGGGGCGGGGGCGGGCGCCGTGCTCCCTGTTCCAGTGGGTGATGGTCAGGGCCGTGGTGACCATGAGCTGGTCGTTGAC
>NZ_JAIGQA010000210.1:0-12951 GCF_019733245.1 Streptomyces sp. WAC04114 | reverse complement strand
ATGTTCCAGACCGTGCCGACGGATCTCATCACGCGCCTCGTCACCGACGAGCCGCCGGCAGAACCCTGCCCCCCGGCGACAGCGATCTGCACACCCTGGTCGGCAAGCGCCTGCAACTCCGTGGCGGCACGGTCGTCGTGCGCCGGCGGCTCGTCGGTGACGAGGCGCGTGATGAGATCCGTCGGCACGGTCTGGAACATGGTGTCGGTGCCGAGTTTGGTGTGGTCGGCGAGGACCACGACCTCCGCGGCCGCCTGCACCAACGCCCGGTCGACGGACGCCGACAGCATGTTGGACGTGGACAGCCCCCGTTCGGCGGTCAGACCGCTCCCGGACAGGAACGCCCGCGACACCCGCAGCCCGTGCAGGGACTGCTCCGCACCACTCCCGACCAGGGCGTAGTTCGAACCGCGGAGCGTACCGCCGGTCATCACGACCTCGACCCGGTTGGCGTGGGCCAGGGCCTGCGCCACCAGCAGCGAGTTGGTGACGACGGTCAGGCCGGGCACCCGGGCGAGCCGGCGGGCCAGCTCCTGGGTCGTCGTACCCGCCCCGACCACGATCGCCTCCCCCTCTTCCACGAAGTTCGCGGCGAGGTCGGCGATGGCGGTCTTCTCGGCGGTCGCGAGATGAGACTTCTGCGGAAAGCCGGACTCCCGCGTGAAACCGCCCGGCAGTACCGCACCGCCGTGCCGGCGGTCGAGGAGTCCTTCTGCCTCCAGCGCGCGCACGTCCCGCCGTACGGTCACTTCGGAGGTCTGGACGACGCGGGCGAGCTCACGGAGCGACACGGCCCCGTTCGCTCGCACCATTTCGAGGATCAATTGGCGACGTTCTGCAGCGAACACGAAACTGACAGTAACGCCAGCGACCGTCTGCTTTCAGCAGTTTGCGCTGAATAGCAGAAGATGTTCGCACCGAGCAGCGGGAAGTGGTATAGGGCCTAGTCCCGCCGCCTATGCCGTACGAATGGTCGAACACTCCCCGTGACCAGGCAGGAGTCGATTTCGGCCTCAGCCGTCGCCGTTCTCCTTGCGCGTGTGCAACTGCCGTGCCACCTCGGCGATCGAGCCCGACAGGGACGGGTAGACGGTGAAGGCGTTCGCGATCTGTTCGACGGTCAGATTGTTGTCGACCGCGATCGAGATGGGGTGGATCAGTTCCGAGGCGCGCGGTGAGACGACCACACCGCCCACCACGATGCCCGTGCCCGGCCGGCAGAAGATCTTGACGAAGCCGTCGCGGATGCCCTGCATCTTCGCGCGCGGGTTGCGCAGCAGCGGCAGCTTCATGACCCGGGATTCGATCTTCCCGGCGTCGACGTCGGCCTGGGTGTAGCCGACGGTGGCGATCTCCGGGTCGGTGAAGACGTTCGACGAGACCGTCTTGAGGTTCAGTGGGGCCACGGCATCGCCCAGGAAGTGGTACATGGCGATACGGCCCTGCATGGCGGCCACGGAGGCCAGGGCGAACACCCCGGTCACGTCACCGGCGGCGTACACGCCCGGAGCGGTCGTGCGCGAGACCTTGTCGGTCCAGATGTGGCCGGACTCGCGCAGCCGGACACCGGCGTCCTCAAGGCCCATGCCGGCGCTGTTGGGGACGGCACCGACGGCCATGAGGCAGTGCGAGCCGGTGATGACCCGCCCGTCGGCGAGGGTGACCTCGACCCGGTCCCCGACCCGCTTGGCGGACTGGGCCCGGGAGCGCCCCATGACGTTCATGCCGCGCCGCCGGAAGACGTCCTCCAGCACGGCGGCCGCGTCCGGGTCCTCACCGGGCAGCACCCGGTCGCGCGACGACACGAGCGTCACCCGCGACCCGAGCGCCTGGTAGGCACCGGCGAACTCGGCACCGGTCACACCGGAGCCGACCACGATGAGCTCCTCGGGCAGCTCGTCGAGGTCGTACACCTGGGTCCAGTTCAGGATCCGCTCGCCGTCGGGCTGGGCGTCGGGCAGCTCACGGGGGTGCCCGCCGGTGGCGATGAGCACGGCGTCAGCCGTGAGCGTCTCCTCACTCCCGTCGGCGGTGCGCACCACGACCTTGCGCGACCCGTCGAGCGCCTGCATGCCCTCCAGCCGCCCGCGCCCACGCATGACACGCGCCCCGGCACGCGTCACGGCGGCGGTGATGTCGTGCGACTGGGCGAGCGCGAGCCGCTTCACACGCCGGTTGACCTTGCCCAGGTCGACACCCACGACCCGGGCGGCCTGCTCGATGTGCGGGGTGTCGTCGGCGACGATGATCCCCAGCTCCTCGTAGGAGGAGTCGAAGGTGGTCATCACCTCGGCCGTGGCGATCAGGGTCTTCGACGGCACGCAGTCGGTGAGCACCGACGCCCCGCCCAGACCGTCGCAGTCGACGACGGTCACCTCCGCGCCGAGTTGAGCGGCCACCAGGGCCGCTTCGTATCCGCCGGGTCCGCCACCGATGATCACGATCCGAGTCACGTACTCCATTGTCCCGCACCGCTCCGCGTGCCACCGCCCCGGGGGCCCGCCGATGCGGCTGTTGTTACGACAGTGACGCCGGGGCCGCCTGCCGTACCCTTCCCCCATGTCGCTCTACGCCGCGTACGCCGGCAACCTCGACGCGCGGCTGATGTCCCGCCGCGCCCCGCACTCGCCGCTGCGCGCCACCGGCTGGCTGAACGGATGGCGACTGACGTTCGGCGGCGAGCACATGGGCTGGGAGGGCGCACTGCCGACCATCGTGGAGGACCCGCTCTCCCAGGTCTTCGTCTCCCTCTACGACATCGCCCCGATGGACGAGGACTCCCTCGACCGCTGGGAGGGCGTGGGCCTCGACATCTACCGCCGTACGCGCGTACGGGTCCACACCCTGGACGGCGAGGAATCCGCCTGGGCCTTCGCCCTGAACGCCTACGAGGGCGGCCTGCCCTCCGCCCGCTACCTGGGCGAGATCGCCGACGCGGCCGAGTCGGCCGGCGCCCCTCACGACTACGTGATGGAGCTGCGCAAGCGCCCCTGCTGACGGCAGCCCGCGCGCGACCTCCTCGTCGGAAACGACAAGACAACGATCGCCACCCCGTGAGCTCTGCCATCTACGCGCGTAGGCAAACAGCGGCTACCCTCATCGGCGTGAACGCATCTCTTCTTCCGGACGACATCCAGGGCGACCCCCACGCCGCCGCCGACGCCGCCGCGGCCCGCCTGCGCGAACTGACCGGCGCCGAGACCCACGACGTCGCCCTCGTGATGGGCTCCGGCTGGGCCCCGGCCGTGGACGCGCTGGGCGCCCCCGAGGCCGAGTTCCAGGTCACCGAGCTCCCCGGTTTCCCGCCCCCGGCGGTGGAGGGCCACGGCGGCAAGATCCGCTCGTACCGGATCGGCAACAAGCGCGCCCTGGTCTTCCTCGGCCGCACGCACTACTACGAAGGCCGCGGCGTCGCCGCCGTCGCCCACGGCGTCCGCACCGCGGTGTCGGCCGGCTGCAAGACGGTCGTCCTCACCAACGGCTGCGGCGGCCTGCGCGAGGGCATGCGCCCCGGCCAGCCGGTCCTCATCAGCGACCACATCAACCTCACCGCCACCTCCCCCATCATCGGCGCGAACTTCGTCGACCTCACCGACCTGTACTCCCCGCGCCTGCGGGCCCTGTGCAAGGAGGTCGACGCCACGCTGGAGGAGGGCGTCTACGCCCAGTTCCCCGGCCCGCACTACGAGACTCCGGCCGAGATCCGCATGGCCCGGGTCATCGGTGCGGACCTGGTGGGCATGTCGACGGTCCTCGAGGCGATCGCCGCGCGCGAGGCGGGCGCCGAGGTCCTGGGCATCTCCCTCGTCACCAACCTCGCCGCGGGCATGACGGGCGAGCCCCTGAACCACGAAGAGGTCCTCCAGGCCGGCCGCGACTCCGCGACCCGCATGGGCTCCCTGCTCGCGCAGGTCCTGGGCCGCCTCTAGCAATATCGCGGCTGCGTGTCCGTGGTGCCCCAGGGATGGCAGCCGCGGCCGCCCGCACAGCCATGGGGACGCTCCGGCACCCGCCGTCGTACGCGAGGGGCCGTGTCGGGGGGGGTGTCCGCCCGCAGCGGTTGGCGCGTCAACGGACGGTTAGTCGGTACGCAACCCCATCGCGCCGTTCCGAGGACGGACACCCCCCGGCGCGGCCCCGACCCACCACCGGCGCCGGGCGACGGACGCGCACCCCCACCACGCCGCAGGCAAACCGCACCGCACCGCACGCCACCACACCGGAGAGGCTGACACCACACCGTGCACGACGAACTCATCGCACAGGCCCAGGCGTGGCTCACCGAGGACCCCGACCCGGACACCCGCACCGAGCTCGCCCGCCTCATCGAGGCCGAGGACGAGACCGAACTCGCCGCCCGTTTCGGCGGCACCCTCCAGTTCGGCACCGCCGGCCTCCGCGGCGAACTCGGCGCCGGCCCCATGCGCATGAACCGCTCGGTCGTCATCCGCGCCGCCGCCGGCCTCGCCGCGTACCTCAAGAAGCAGGGCCACGACAACGGCCTCGTCGTCATCGGCTACGACGCCCGCCACAAGTCCCACGACTTCGCACAGGACACCGCCGCCGTCATGACCGGCGCGGGCCTGCGCGCGGCCGTGCTCCCCCGCCCCCTCCCGACCCCCGTGCTCGCCTTCGCGATAAGGCACCTCGGCGCGGTCGCCGGCGTGGAGGTCACGGCCAGCCACAACCCGCCCCGCGACAACGGCTACAAGGTCTACCTCGGCGACGGCTCCCAGATCGTCCCCCCGGCGGACATCGAGATCGCGGCGGAGATCGCCGCCGTCCCGTCCCTCACCACCGTCCCGCGCCCCACCGAAGGCTGGGACACCCTCGACGACAGCGTCCTGGACGCCTATCTCGCCCGCACGGACGCCGTCCTGTCCGAGGGTTCCCCCCGCACGGCCCGCACGGTCTACACGGCGATGCACGGCGTCGGCAAGGACGTCCTCCTGGCCGCCTTCGCCCGCGCCGGCTTCCCGGAGCCGGTTCTCGTCGCGGAGCAGGCCGACCCCGACCCGGAGTTCCCGACCGTCGCGTTCCCCAACCCGGAGGAGCCCGGCGCGATGGACCTGGCCTTCGCGACGGCACGCGCGCTCTCCGGCGAAGCCGCCCCGGACCTGATCATCGCCAACGACCCGGACGCGGACCGCTGCGCCGTGGCCGTACACGACGGAACCGACGCCACCGGCTGGCGCATGCTGCGCGGCGACGAGGTCGGCGCCCTGCTCGCCGCCCACCTGGTCCGCCGCGGAGCGACCGGCACCTTCGCGGAGTCGATCGTCTCGTCGTCCCTCCTCGGCCGCATCGCCGAGAAGGCGGGCCTCCCGCACGTCGAGACCCTCACCGGCTTCAAGTGGATCGCCCGCGCCGAGGGCCTGCGCTACGGCTACGAGGAGGCCCTCGGCTACTGCGTGGACCCCGAGGGCGTACGCGACAAGGACGGCATCACGGCCGCGCTGCTGATCACGGAACTGTCGTCCCAGCTCAAGGAGGAGGGCCGCACCCTCCTCGACCTGCTGGACGACCTGGCGGTGGAGCACGGCCTGCACGCGACGGACCAGCTGTCGGTCCGCGTCGAGGACCTCTCCCTCATCGGGGCCGCGATGCGCCGCCTGCGCGAACAGCCCCCGACGGAGCTGGCCGGCCTTCCGATCACCCGCACGGACGATCTCACCAAGGGCACGGCCGAACTCCCGCCCACGGACGGTCTGCGCTACACCCTCGACGGCGCCCGGGTGATCGTCCGCCCGAGCGGCACGGAGCCGAAGCTGAAGTGCTACCTGGAGGTCGTGATCCCGGTCGGGTCGCACCAGGACCTTCCGGCGGCCCGCGCGAAGGCGACGGCGCTGCTGGAGTCGATCAAGCGCGACCTGTCGACGGCGGCGGGCATCTGAGGGCCGGGCCCCGTACCACCACCGCTCCCCTCCCCCCCACCGGTCCCCCGCCGCCCCGCCGAGGACTCAGAAACCCTTCCGGGCGGCCTCCCGCCGCTGCCGCTTGCCGAGAGGCGCCTGGGAGAGGTCCTCGGCGGTGGACCGGAGGTTCTTGTAGCCGTATGCGCGCTGCTCCAGCCACGCCCGCGCCGACTCCTCGGCCCGCTCGGTCGCCTCCAGGATGTCCTCCTCGGCCTCCCCGGAGTCGAGGAAGCGGAACGTGAAGGCGGGCCGCACGGCCACGTCGTACGTCAGGCTCCCCTCGGGCGTGAACGCGGCGCGCAGCACGTCGTGCTCGGCGGCCCGCTCCAGCAGCCCGGCGCGCTGCTCGGCGCTCAGCCCGTCGAAGACGCCCCGGACGGTGACACGGAAGGTACGGGTACTCATGCCCCGAACCTAGGCACGGGAAGGGGACGCCCTCCACCCCTTTTCCGCCGGACGAAGCGACACCGAAAGCCACCGGCCCCCATCCCACACCGGCACGGCAGACCGCCGCACTGTCAGCCCAGCACCACAAGGCTCAGCACGCGTCAGCCCATCACGACCAGCCCGCCCGGCCGCCGCACCGTCAGCCCAGCACCAACAAGACGAGCCCGCCCGGCCCTCAGCCCCTCAGCCCAGCACCACGCGGACCAGCACGCCCGGCCCCAGACCGTCAGCCCCGCACCACCCGGACCAGCACGCCCGGCCCCCAGACCCTCAGCCCAGCACCACCAGGACCAGCACCAGCACCGCCCCCGCCAGCGCCGGCGCCAGCACCTCGTAGGCCCACCGCACGGTGACCTCGCCCCGCGCCGACTCCGCCTGGTGCCGCGCCTCGTGCAGGCCGCGCAGCTCGTCCATGATCCGGTCGGTCTCGGCCCGCACGGGACCCTCGGAGATGGACTCCCTGCCGAGGCCTCCCTCGACCGCTCGCATCCCGAGCGCGCTGCCACGGCCCTCGTCCCGCCGCATCTCCCGCCGCGCCTGCGCGGTCGCCCGCATCTCGCGCCGCGCGGCCTTCTTGCGGGCACGCAGCGACACGGGAACGGCCCACAGCTGGTACTTCGCACCGGACTCGGTGAGGACCTCGTTCGAGTAGGAGGAGCGCAGCGAAGCGACCTGCCCCCAGGGCACGACGACGATGCGGAAGGGGTTGCGGATCCGCAGGCGGTCGTCACCGACGTACACGGCGGGCCGCAGCGTGAAGGCGATGACGAGCGGCACGACGAGGAGCAGCACGGCGAGCGCGAGCCACGGTGTGCGCCCCTCCCCCGAGACGATCGCGTCGATTCCGAGCCACCCGGTGACGGCGAGCAGCAGCACGCCACCGGCGATGGCCGGGGCCGACCGGTGGACCCGGTCCTTGGACTCGGGCTCCGAAGGCTGCGGCGCCGGGGACTGGGGTTCGGGGCTCGTCATGTCTCGATTCTGCCGGACCCGCCGCGCACGAGGCCTCCGGCCCCCTCCCCGAAGACCACACCGGCCTCCCAAGGGAACCCTCGGAACTCCGTCGAACAAAACCAGGGGCTGTACAGCCGCTACGCGCGTAGATATGCTCGTCTGGTGACCATGCCCAGTTCTGCACTCACCGCAGCTCACCCCCTCAAGGACGTCGCCTCGTCCGACAGCGCGCTGCGCCGCTTCCTCCACGGGCTCCCCGGCGTCGACGCGGTCGGACTCGAGGGCCGTGCGGCCTCCCTCGGCACCCGTTCGATCAAGACGACCGCGAAGGCGTACGCCATCGACCTCGCGATCTCGATGGTCGACCTGACGACGCTGGAAGGCGCGGACACCCCGGGCAAGGTCCGGGCGCTCGGCGCGAAGGCGGTCAAGCCCGACCCGACGGACCGTACGACGCCCGCCACCGCGGCGGTCTGCGTCTACCCCGACATGGTGGCCGTGGCCAAGGAGGCCGTCGCCGGCTCCGGCGTGAAGGTCGCCTCGGTGGCCACGGCGTTCCCGGCCGGCCGCGCCGCGCTCGACGTCAAGCTGGCCGACGTGCGCGACGCCGTCGCCGCCGGTGCCGACGAGATCGACATGGTCATCGACCGCGGGGCGTTCCTCTCGGGTCGATACTTGAAGGTGTACGACGAGATCACGGCCGTGAAGGAGGCCTGCGGGACCTCCGCGCGCCTGAAGGTCATCTTCGAGACGGGCGAGCTCTCGACGTACGACAACATCCGCCGCGCGAGCTGGCTCGGGATGCTGGCGGGCGCGGACTTCATCAAGACCTCCACCGGCAAGGTCGCGGTGAACGCCACCCCCGCGAACACCCTCCTCATGCTGGAGGCCGTCCGCGACTTCCGCGCCCAGACGGGCATCCAGGTCGGCGTGAAGCCGGCCGGCGGAATCCGCACTTCCAAGGACGCCATCAAGTTCCTCGTGCTGGTCAACGAGACCGCGGGCGAGGACTGGCTGGACAACCACTGGTTCCGCTTCGGCGCCTCGTCGCTGCTGAACGACCTGCTGATGCAGCGCCAGAAGCTGGCCACCGGCCGCTACTCCGGCCCCGACTACGTGACGGTGGACTGAGACCCCATGACCATGGAAAACGTGTCTTCGGCATTCGAATACGCCCCGGCCCCCGAGTCGCGCGCGATCGCCGACATCGCGCCCTCGTACGGCCTGTTCATCGACGGCGAGTTCGTCGAGGCGGCGGACGGCAAGGTCTTCAAGACCGTCTCCCCGTCCACCGAGGAGGTCCTCTCCGAGATCGCACAGGCCGGTTCCGAGGACGTCGACCGTGCGGTGAAGGCCGCGCGCCGGGCCTTCGAGAAGTGGTCGGCGCTCCCGGGGGCGGAGCGCGCGAAGTACCTCTTCCGCATCGCCCGCATCATCCAGGAGCGCTCCCGCGAGCTCGCCGTCCTCGAGACCCTCGACAACGGCAAGCCGATCAAGGAGACGCGCGACGCCGACCTGCCCCTGGTCGCCGCGCACTTCTTCTACTACGCGGGCTGGGCCGACAAGCTCGACCACGCCGGCTACGGCGCGAACCCGAGGCCGCTGGGCGTGGCGGGCCAGGTCATCCCCTGGAACTTCCCCCTCCTGATGCTGGCGTGGAAGATCGCCCCGGCCCTCGCCACCGGCAACACGGTCGTCCTGAAGCCGGCCGAGACCACGCCCCTGTCGGCGCTGTTCTTCGCGGACATCTGCCGCCAGGCGGGCCTGCCCAAGGGCGTCGTCAACATCCTCCCGGGCTACGGCGACGCCGGCGCGGCGCTGATCGCCCACCCCGACGTGAACAAGGTCGCCTTCACCGGCTCCACGGCCGTCGGCAAGGAGATCGCCCGCACGGTCGCCGGGACCAAGAAGAAGGTCACGCTGGAACTGGGCGGCAAGGGCGCGAACATCGTCTTCGACGACGCCCCGATCGACCAGGCCGTCGAGGGCATCGTCAACGGCATCTTCTTCAACCAGGGCCAGGTCTGCTGCGCGGGCAGCCGCCTGCTGGTGCAGGAGTCGATCCAGGAGGAGCTCCTGGAGTCCCTGAAGCGCCGCCTGTCCACGCTGCGCCTCGGCGACCCGCTGGACAAGAACACGGACATCGGCGCGATCAACTCCGAGGAGCAGCTCACCCGCATCACCTCGCTCGTCGAGCAGGGTGAGGCGGAGGGCGCCGAGCGCTGGTCGCCGGCGTGCGAGCTGCCGGAGAGCGGCTACTGGTTCGCCCCGACGCTGTTCACGAACGTCACCCAGGCGCACCGGATCGCCCGCGACGAGATCTTCGGCCCGGTGCTGTCGGTGCTGACCTTCCGCACGCCGGACGAGGCGGTCGCCAAGGCCAACAACACGCCGTACGGCCTGTCCGCCGGCATCTGGACGGAGAAGGGCTCCCGCATCCTGGCGGTCGCGAACAAGCTCCGCGCGGGTGTCGTCTGGTCCAACACGTTCAACAAGTTCGACCCGACGTCGCCGTTCGGCGGTTACAAGGAGTCGGGCTTCGGCCGCGAGGGCGGCCGCCACGGCCTGGAGGCGTACCTCGATGTCTGATGCACGACTGTCGGTGTTCAAGACCTACAAGCTGTACGTCGGCGGGAAGTTCCCGCGATCCGAGAGCGGCCGGGTGTACGAGGTGACCGACTCGAAGGGCAAGTGGCTGGCGAACGCGCCGCTGTCGTCCCGCAAGGACGCCCGTGACGCGGTGGTCGCGGCGCGCAAGGCGTTCGGCGGCTGGTCGGGGGCGACGGCCTACAACCGCGGCCAGGTCCTCTACCGCGTCGCCGAGATGCTGGAGGGCCGTCGCGACCAGTTCACCCGTGAGGTGGCCGACGCGGAGGGCCTGTCGAAGTCCAAGGCGGCCGCGGTCGTGGACGCGACGATCGACCGCTGGGTCTGGTACGCGGGCTGGACCGACAAGATCGCCCAGGTGGTCGGCGGCGGCAACCCGGTCGCGGGCCCGTTCTTCAACCTGTCCTCCCCCGAACCGACGGGCGTGGTCGCCGTCCTGGCGCCGCAGGAGTCGTCGTTCCTGGGCCTGGTGTCGGTGCTCGCCCCGGTGATCGCGACCGGCAACACGGCGATCGTGGTGGCGAGCGAGAAGTCCCCGCTGCCCGCCCTGTCCCTGGCCGAGGTCCTGGCCACCTCGGACGTCCCCGGCGGCGTGGTCAACGTCCTCTCGGGCCGTACGGCCGAGATCGCGACCCCGCTGGCGGCCCACCAGGACGTCAACGCGATCGACCTCGCGGGCGCCGACGAGGTCCTCGCGAAGGAACTGGAGATCGCGGCGGCCGACAACCTCAAGCGGGTTCTCCGTCCACAGCCTGTGGATTACGCGGAGACGCCCGGCACCGACCGGCTGACGGCGTTCCTGGAGACCAAGACGGTCTGGCACCCCACGGGTTCACTGGGCGCGTCGGGTTCCTCCTACTAGGGCCCCCACGGCCGCACCAGGCCCCCCCACAGCCGAAGCCCCGGCCCTCCTCCGTCCGGGAGGGCCGGGGCTTCTCGGCGTGCGCGCCTATTGCTGCGAGAGCAACCCGGCAGCCTGCCCCACCACCGGGATGCTGCCGATCGACTGAGCCTGCGCCACGGGGCCCGTCAGTGCCTGGGACGTCATCGGCTTGAAGTCGGCGAGGCCGGTGCCGACGCCGTTGTCGAGCGGGTCGACTCCGGTGCCGGCGAGCGGGTTGGGCTTGAGACCGGCGACCGGGCCGGTGACGTAGCCGAGGGTGCCGGTCGCGGGCTGGAGGCCGGACTGCGGGTCGATCTTGCCGAGGGAGGCGGGACGGGAGTTCACCACGCCAAGGACCGACTCGGTGTCCGCCGCGGCCGACGCGGTGCCCGCCCCCAGCGCCACGCCCGCGGTCGCGAGGACGGCCAGGGCACGCCGGCCGACCGGCTGCTCGGGGGAATCGTGTCGGGCCATGAGCGCCACCTTCTGCTGCACTGGGTAATCGTGTTGGGACCGAGGGTAGTTGAGGTGTGACGCGCGCATCAAAGGCGACCCGCGGGGTCGTACGGCCCCCGGTGGATGCCTCACACTGGTGTCCCGTGAGTTCTCCTCTGCCCATACCGACGCGAGTCGTGCTGCTCTGCGGCCCTTCCGGCTCCGGCAAGTCCCTCCTCGCGGCCCGCTCCGGTCTCCCGGTGCTCCGGCTCGACGACTTCTACAAGGAGGCCGACGACCCGACGCTGCCGCTCGTGGCGGAGAGCTCCGACATCGACTGGGACCACCCCGACTCGTGGGACGCGGACACCGCCGTCGCCGCGATCACCCGGCTGTGCCGCACGGGCCGTACGGACGTTCCCCTCTACGACATCTCGCTCAGCGCCCGCACCGGCGTGGAGACGGTCGACATCGGGCGGACCCCGCTGTTCATCGCGGAGGGCATCTTCGCCGCGGAGATCGTCACGCGCTGCCGTGAACTCGGCGTCCTCGCCGACGCGCTGTGCCTGAGCCGCGGCCCGGTGAAGACCTTCCGCCGCCGGTTCCTGCGGGATCTGAGGGAGGGCCGCAAGTCGGTGCCGTTCCTGCTGCGCCGCGGCTGGCGCCTGATGCGGCAGGAGCGCACGATCGTCGCCCGCCAGACGGCGCTGGGCGCGTACGCCTGCGACCGCGACGAGGCGATGGGCCGGCTGGCGGCAGCGGCGGCCGGCCGGTGCGCGGGGCTGGGCACGGCGGCCTGATGCCCCGGGCGGACGCCGGGGCCACGCTCGCGACCGAACTGGGCGCGCGGGCGCAGGACGTCCAACGGGTGCGCACCCCACGCGGGGGCACCCTCCTGGGCTTCCGGTGCACGCCGGACGCGTGCCTGGACGTGTGGCGGCGCGCCCGTGAGCGCCACGCGGACACGGGATGGTGGCCGTTCATCACCCACACTCAGCCGTCGGACCGGGAGTGGGCGGACCTACCGGGCGACAGTCACCGCGACGAGGCCCGCGTGCCGTTCGTCGACGGACTGGTGGAGCTTCAGGCGGGGGAACTGCTCAGCGAGGCGGAGACCTTCCGGCCGCCGACGGGACGCCTGCCCGTGCGGGACCTGGACGACCTGGCCGGACGTCTCACCGCCGCCGTTCCGCACTCCGCGCCGCCCCGCCCCGCGGAAACACGCCTCGCCACCTTCTTCGCGCGGCCGCCGGAGTGGATCTGCCTCGTCCCCACCGGGGACCCGGCCGGGCTGCCGGAACTCCTGGACGCACCCGACACACCGAACCACACCCCGTTCCCGGGCCGGGAGTCCCTCTCGTACCGGGATCACGCCGACGTCCTGCGCGAGTGGCACGACCGGTTCGGGGCCGAGATCTGCTACCTCGACACCGACGCGCTCCTGCTGTCGGTCGAGAAGCCTCCGACGGATCCGCTCCAGGTGGCGCGGGTCGCGATCGAGCACTACGCGTACTGCCCCGACTTCGACCAGCTCATCGGCGGGCTGCCGGAGATCGCCGCACACCAGGCGCCGGCGCGGTTCTGGTTCTTCTGGTGGGACTGAGTCGCCCGACGGAACCACGGGAACACACAGCACGAGAAGCGGGACTGGACGGACCCCCCGGCCCTCCAGCCCCGCTTCTCGTGCTGTGTGTTCCCGTGGTTCCGTCG
>NZ_JAIGQA010000020.1:0-65254 GCF_019733245.1 Streptomyces sp. WAC04114 | reverse complement strand
GAACAGGCTCACCCCGGCCCGCGTCCGCCGCGACTTTCGGCACCTGCGCCCGCAAGCAGCATGCCCCGCCAGAGCACCGAAATCCTCCCGCCCCGGCCGAGGCGTAGTTGGCCCTGCCCATGGTGGACATGCCGCCGGAGCTGGACGAACCGGTGGGACCGCGTGGTGACGTAACTGATCACCGCGACGACCAGCGTGACAACAGCCAGGATGAGACCGATGAGGGAGCCGAAGAACTTTCCGTCTGGATCGGCGAAGGTGATCGGGTTGTTGTTGCTGTAGGCGTAGCCCTTGATCTGCTGTGGGTCGGTGAAGTCGGCGACCGGGTCAACGCTGATGAAGCGTCCCGTACTCGGGTCGTACTCGCGTGCTCCCAGGTGGACGAGGCCGGTGGGGTCCTTGGTACCGCCGACGAAGTTCTTCTCGCCAACCCAACTTCTGGCCGCTTCCCCTCGGTTCTCGCCGAACGGTGTCATGTGCCGCCGGGTGACCGCCTGCGTGGCCGCGTCGATCTGTACGCTCGCCGTGCCGTTGTGGTCGCTCGCGATCCACATCAGTCCGGCCGTCGTGCGGAGTGCGATGGTTTGGCCGCCGTGCATGTAGTACCGGGTGGCCTCGACCTTGCCGCTTGCCTTGTCGAGTCGCAGCTCGGTCTCGCCTAACTTGATCTTTAACCTGTGCGGCGGGGTCGTGGGGTTGTTGACTTCTTCGTTCGCTGATTCGTAGTGCCTGGTTTGCGGACGGTGTGCACGTCGTAGCGCGGGGTGGGCCGTGTGTTCTTGCGGCCGGGTGGTCGTCCTGGGCCGGGGCGGGAGGATTTCGGTGCTCTGGCGGGGCATGCTGCTTGCGGGCGCAGGTGCCGAAAGTCGCGGCGGACGCGGGCCGGGGTGAGCCTGTTCGGCGGGCTCGGCTTCTCCCACGGCCGGCGCAGGTCGGCCGCCAGCGGCCGGGCCAGCCGCAGCTGCGTGTAGACGGAGTACGACGAGCCGTTCGAGGCCCGAGGTTAAAGATCAAGTTAGGTACAGGTTTGTTCCCGCCTTGTCCCGGCGAATGAGCCTATTGCCATCGGCATCGTCGAGGAACTCCGTAGTTGCCCCGTCGGCTTCGGTGACCTTGTGGAGGCTGCCCTCGGAGTTCCAGTCGAGGTCCTGCGTCCTACCGTCGATCGTGCGGGGGTCGGTGTTGCCTGCGGGGTCGTAGGTGCAGCTGGTCGTACCGGTGACCGTGTCGTCCTGGGGTCGTCCGTCCGCTTCGGCGTCGTCTCGCACCCGGTGGAGACCGTAGACACCGCAGCGCCGTCTCTCGGCTCCAGGAAGAGATCAAGGATGCGGCTGGAACGGGGCGGTGCGGGATCCGGTCCAGGCCGGCCGTCCACCAGGCAGACGACGTCCTGTTCAAGATCAAGCCTGCCGGTCGCCTTTCGGCCGAGCGGCTGTCACACACTCAAGATCGTGCTCCTCGCTCATCCGCGTTGCCTGGAGTACCCGAGTCGCCACTGGCGGCTGGTGTCGTGGATTCCCCTTCCGTACGCGAGGGTCCAGTGCAGGTCTCCTGGCGCCAGGGCTTGATCAAGTTCCTGGAGTGTCCGGGTCGCCGGTGATGCCCAGTTGACCAAATGGATTGGGTTTTGGGCTGATCCGGCCCCGGATGGTGGCCGGGATAGCTAGCATGCCGCCGGTCGGTAGTCGTACGAGCGTGGGGGGGCGGGGCCGCATGGCCACGGTCGAGAGTTACTGGGACAAGACCGATGATGAACTGTATGCCCTACTGGGGGCGGAACTCCTGGGCGAGGGCCTTGGACTGTCTCCGGAAGATGAAGAGAGCCATCGGGAGTTCGGCAAGGAGTGGTTCGCGGACAAGTACGTCGAGCTCCAGCGCCGGATCTGCCATCACGAGAAGGCGCAGGCGTTCCTCGGCACGACATCCACGGACCGGCTCATCGACGCCTTCACCGTGCAGGAACTGATCGCTGACTTCGCGGGCGACGCCAAGACGACCGTCCTGATCGCGGTACTCGTGGGCCGGGTCGGGCTTGGCGTGTTCTGCCGCAACAGCCCGGCTCCGGAGCTCTCCCCGTGAGCGGCGGGAGCCTTGCCTTCCAGCAATACCAGAAGCTCCAGGTCAACCGGGCCCGGCAGTTGGAGCAGATGCGCGGGCGGCTCACGGAGTTGGGGGACGACTACGGACTCCAGCAGCTTGACACGATGATGGCCGACTTCGGCGCGACCGGACCCACATCTCCCGACGACCCCATAGGTGCGTTCCTCACGGAGCTGGTCCAGCAGACGAAGGACGCCCTAGCCGACCTTGGGTCGAGCCGCGCAGCCCTGGCCGGTGTGTGGGCCGTGGCCCTCAAGCGCGATGCGTTCTCCGCCCGGATGACCCGCTTCACCGACGGCTCGGGACTCGTCGCTGTCTCGGACGCCACTTTCAGCCTATGCCAGCTGTACGCCCAGGCCATGGGCCTGGCCGGGCAGCTCGGCTCCGAACCGCAGGTGCTGGCTGGGCTGTTGCGCTACTACAACACTCAGCAGCGGGTTTTCGGGATCGCGGGGAAGCTGGAGATCCGACTGGAGCCGACGGCCACGCAAGCCGCCGGCCTTTTCCATTACCTGGCCGCACAGTTCGTTGTGGCCCACGAACTCGCGCACTACGTCCTGGGGCACGCGTCTTCGGTGAGCGCCTTCGCGCCCGACGAATACCTGCCCGTGTGCGCCGAAAACCACCAGTTGGAGGCGGAGGCCGACCTGCACGCGCTGCGGGTCGTCCGGCGTGCGTGCGAGCATCTCTCCGACGATCTGCCACCTGGAGGCGAGGAGGCTGCTCTTGGGGCCGTCGGAGCCGCCATCGGGATGCTGGCGGTGCACGTCACCGAACAGGCACTCTTCGTCCGCCGAGGCACCAGCCATCCGCCCGCCCGGCAGCGGGCAGCCGCGCTGCTGCGGGAGATGAACTCCGAAGAGCGCAGGTTCGCCGAGGAGTCTTTCGGCTTGGCGCTGGCCGCGACCGAAGCCGCCTGCAGCACCGGGGCGTCAGCCGTCTCCTTCAGTGCCGGGATGATCGGGTCGGCCCCCATTCACACTCCGCTCGCCCCCTCGTACCTGAGGACCATCGAGGTCTTCGACGAGCTCCAGTGTCGCTCACCGGAGTGGTACCTGAACCTCCTCGATCAGGCGGGCCGCGAGCTGGGCGAGCCCTGGCTCACGGACGGCGCTCAGCTCGCCGCCGAGGGCGATTCGGCAGCTGCGCTGCGAATATGGGGCGTACCGAAGAAGAACATCGGCGCGCTGTGCGATCCGCAGCAGCCGCTGACCTTCTACGCCCTGCTTATGAAGCTGCAGACCGCTTTCATCGCCCGCGAGATCCCTGGTGACCGCCTGCGCGCCTACGCGATCGCAGCGGCAATGTTGGTCAGCGAATTCCTGAGCGGGGACACCGGGCAGGCATAAGCCGACAAGGCTTGGAGAGATGAGTAGATCCATTGAGCCCTTTTCAAGCTGGCTGTGCTGACCGCGAGTCGGGCTGTCCTGCACAACGACGAAGCTCCTGGTAGACGGGTTCTCGGCCAAGATCACCCGTGTCCGCCAGGAGCTTTGCGTGCTTGTCTACCCGTCCTTGATTGGTCTGTCCAGCCGCACCTCGGGTTCCTGACCGGGCAACTGACAGCCCGGCGGCAGGAGATCGGAACGCGGTGGCGCGCCTTCCTGCAAGACGTCGGGCCCTGCTCGCCCTGGCCCACCTGCGGTGCGGTGACTCTTACGCCCAGCTCGCCTCCGGGTTCGGCATCGGGATCGCGACCGTGTACCGCTACATACGTGAAGCCGTGGAGGCCCTGGCCGCCCTCGCGCCTCCCTGGAAGAGGCGATGACGATGCTCCGGGCGAAGGCCTTCGTCATCCTCGTCGGCCCCTTGCTGCCGATCGACCGCACCGCCGCCGACACCCCGTACTACTCCGGGAAACATAAACGCCACGTCATGAACGTCCAGGTCATCACCGAACCCTTCGGACGACTGCTCTGGGCCTCGCCAGCTCTGCCCGGCTCGACTCACGACCTGACCGCCGCGCCGCAGCAAGGGATCATCGAAGCCCTCGCCGATGCGGGGCTTACATGCTGGGCGGACAAGGCGTATCAAGGCGCCGGCGGATCCGTCCGGGTTCCGTTTCGGGGCCGCCGCCTCAAGCGATGGAAGCGTCACCACAACACCACCCACGCCAAGATCCGCTGCCTCTGCGAGCGGGCCATGGCCATCATCAAGGGCTGGCGCCTCCTGCAGAAGCTCCGCTGCAGCACCAACCGAATCACCGACGTGGTGAAGGCCGTCCTCGTCCTTCACCACGTATCAGCGTGAGATTGGAAAAGGCTCAGTCTTCGGTGTGCCAGTCCCAGGGCGCCGTCGAGGTGCAGACGGTGCCGGCCAAAGCGCACCGGCCGGGAGGGATCGCCGGCGTCCTGCGAGAGCAGGACGAGGTCGGCGAGGAGGGCGTGGCTGCGCCAGGAGGCGGGGATGTGGTGGTCTCTTGTGCGGCCCAGGCGGCGGGGACGGGCAGGGTGTGCTGGAGGATCGTGCGGATCTGGGCGGTGGTCGGTTTGCGGTGCTCGGGCAGCGGCCGGGTGCCGGCCGCGTCCAGAGTGAGGCGGCCGCCGGACATGCGGTAGACGGGCAGGAGGCGGCGGGGCATGGCGCCCAGGCGGGTGGCGGCCTCGCGGGGGTGCAGGTTCTGGCGGTGCAGATCGGACAGCGAGAGGGTGTCGTGCCAGGCCGGGACCAGGTGCAGCAGGCTGTGGTGTTCCTCGGTGCGGGTGCGGGCCTGGTGCAGGGCGTGGCCGCGGCGCAGGGCGGCATCGGTGCGGGCCAGGGCGTCGGCGTCTCCGTGTACGGCTTCCACGAGCTGCTGCACGTCGTCGGGCAGGGTGAGCGGCTGCTCGGGCCGTCGGGCGAGATAGGCGGCGGTGGCGAGCGGCAGGAACGGGGAGTCCAACGGGCGCCAGGCGGGCGGCAGGAGGGTGCGGCCGCGATGGTCGGTGGGCTCCAGGACGATCAGGCGGGGACGTGCGCCGCACAGCCAGTCGGGCCGCTTGATGTGGTCGAAGCGCCACAGGCGGCCCAGGCGTTGCAGGAGGGTGTGCAGGGGCGCCAGGTCGCTGACCATGACGTCGACGTCGATGTCGAGGCTCATATCCAGCAGGCTGGTGGTGACGACCACCAGCCGCCCGGGGCGCTCGCCGGATGAGGCCAGGGCGGTGCGGATACGGCGGGTGAGGGCCTCGCGTTGGTGGCCGGGCAGGCGGGCGTGCAGCAGGAGTAGCTGGCCGTCAGGGCCGCCATCCGGCCAGTCGAGGGCGGTACGCAGATGCGTGTAGGTGGTCTGGGCGTCGGCCATGGTGGCGCAGTACACCGCGGCGCAGCCGCCGGAGCGGGCGACGGGGGCGATCTCCTGAGTGATCCGCTCCAGGCGGCTCTCCCGGGCGGGTGTGTCTTCGGGGTCGGTGTAGGAGGGGTGGCGCACCGGGTGGAGACGGAGGTCGGCGCGGTGGCGGTCGGCGTGGGCTTCGGCCGCGGCCGGGTCGATGCGGGTGAGGGAAGCGTCCGAGGCGGCGGCGTAGAGCCAGCCCGGGTAGGAGGGCCGGCAGTCCAGGTGGGCTGTTGCGGGGTGCGGGTGGCCGGCGCCGTCGAGATAGCTGCGGACGAGTTGTTCGCTGATGTGGACGGGCAGGGTCGCGGAGAGCAGCACCACGGGGCAGCCCAGGGCGCCGAGCCAGTGCAGCAGCCGGGACAGTGTCTGCCGCATGAACGGGGGCAGGGCGTGGACTTCGTCGACGATGACGGTCCGCCCGCACAGGGCCAGCATGCGCAGGGCGCTGAAGCGGACCGGCAGGGCGGCCATGAGGGCCTGGTCGTGGGTGGCGACGGTGAACTGGGCCAGCAGGGCCCTGTCCCAGCCGCGCAGCCAGCCGTCGGGCACCGTGACGCGTTCTTCGGGCCGCTCCCCCGCAGCCGGCCTGCCCTCGTCATCGTCGCCGTCGTCGCTGTCGGGCCAGTAGGCGTCGCTGGTGGAGGGTTCGTGGGCGGCCAGGCGGTGGTCGGTGTAGGCGGTGTTGTCGTAGCTGTGGCTGTGGACCAGGGAGACCGGGGCGTGCTCGGGATGGTGGGCCGCGACGTAGGCCTCGAGGGTTGCATCACCGACGCCTTCAATGCAGGCGAAAGGATCATGGGGAGCAAGAGCCTGGCTATGGTTCACAAGCCGTTCGACAACCCTGGCAACAGGCGACTGCAACCGGGGTGCCCCGCCTGTCAGCGTCTCATGGCGCGGCTGGGCATCACCGACACCTTCTGAAACGGGACAAACAACGTGGGTACCATCCTCAGGAATCTGCAGCGCGTGCAGTGGACACACCTCCAGGCAGCCGGAGAGTCGACAGCACGTGCGGTGCCGGCCCTCCTGTCCAAAGCAGCATGGTCCGACCGGGACACGGCACGGCAGGCCGTGGATGAACTGGGTGACCTCGTCTGCGAACTGGGCTTTGTCGTGCAGGAGGCGACGGCCCCCACCGTGCCCTTCCTCATTGAACTGGCCGGTGCGCCCCACGTCAGCTGCAGGACAGAGGTACTCGAACTCCTTCGGAAGATTTTCACCGGACGGCAGTGGAGCGCTGCATCACAGGCCTTTTCCTCCCGGCACGACACCCACTTGGCCCAGCAGGTCGCGTGGGAAAAGTCAACTGAGGAGTCCGTCCTAGCAGGGCGGCACGTCTTCGAGAGCCTGGCAACTTCGGTGGACCCTGACGTCGCTGAGGCTGCCAGCAGGCTGCTCGACGCCCTTGATGCGGAGGATCCAAGTGTTGCCTAGTCGAACCCGACGAGCCGAGGCGTCTGCCAGGCAGCCGCTCGACCAAGCCTGTCGACACCGAGGCGGCGCTGATTCTTGTCTGAAGGGCGAGGCCATCCAATGGCCATAACAAGGCGGGAGGTGCTGCGCACTTCCATTGCCACCGGTGCCGGGGCTGTCGGTCTGGCAGCGGTGAGCGCCGTTGCTCTGCGGAGCAACGCCTCAGGAAGCGCCGAAACACCAGCGCACCTACGCGGCGTAGCGCCCCTGCCGTTCACACAGATCATTTCCTTCGATCTCACCCCAAACGGCTCGGGACGTGCCAACGTGCTACGTGCCGCATACCATGCCATCGCTGACATGGAAGGCGGCGAAATCGCCGCCTGGCTGGCGCTCGGCGAGGGTGCTTTGCCCTCGCGCATCGACCGGCCGCGGCAGCTGAAGAAGATGCCCTCGTTTGCAGGTGACGTGCTGGACCCCGCCACGTCGCATGGCGACCTCTTGCTCCACATCACCGGCGCCTCAGCCCGCGCGGTAGGGCAGGCCACCGAGCAAGCGCTACGCGCGCTGCCGCGTCAGCAGTTGCACTGGCGCGCGGACGGGACCCGTCCCGAGAACCGCATCGAGGATGGCCGCGGCTTATCGCGTAACCCGTTCCACTTCACCGAGGGGCATGGAAACCCCGCCACTGCGCCCGAGATCACCGGACGTGCGATCGTCAAGGCCGGTCAGGTGAGCCTTCTTGGACTGTAGGCGGCAGCTATCGGGTGATACGGATCATCAGGCTTGCCACCGGCTTCTGGGACCGGGACACCATCCCTGAGCAGGAACGCATCATCGGCCGCCGCCGGAACGGCCGGTGGCTGGACGGCACACCCAGCACCGAACGGACCGTCTTCGCCACCGACCCCCACGGCAGGACCACCCCACTCGATGCACACGTCCGCAGAGCAGCACCAAACCCCCGCACCCCTCCCCCGATGGTCCGGCGCAGTTACAACTACAACCGGGCCGCGGACGACCAGGGGCTGATCTTCTCGTGCTTCCAGAGTGATCTGGAAAAGGGTTTCGAGGCGGTACAGCGCCTGCTCCAGGGCGAAGCCATTGCCGAATGGCGCACGACGGCCGGGCGACAGCGAGCAGAGCAGACGTACACCGGGTGGCCAGTCGGCAAGGGAGGTGCAGCGGTGGCGACCGTAACGGGTGTTCCCTACCGCAGCCGCTGGGACAGCTGTCAATGGGCCAGCAGGTCTTCGACTCCCGGCGTGCTTCGCGCGTTCGACAAGCCTGTCGCAGCTGCTCAGGCCATGTCGGCGGGGGCGGTCGGCGTCCCGCACCGCTGAAGGCGCAGCCCGGCAAATGCTTCAACCCACACGCGCTCGTTCTTCAACACCTCAACAACACAAGGGACATGCCCTGTGCTCGGCCTGTGCCGGACCCTTTGGCGCGCCGCGGCGGGTTCACACCGTCGCAGCGCGCCGGGAAGTACTCGCTGGGTCGAGGGGCAGTGTTCACAGCGGGCCCGCCGCGACGGGCCCGCGCGGCTGGCCGCGCGGCCTGGCGCGGCGGGTCACCAGTCGTGGACGGTACCGTCCGACAGCCTGTTCACCGGGAGGTACGCCTGCTGGTACGGGAAGTGGGCGGCCGCCTCGGTGTCAAGGTCGACGCCGAGGCCTGGGGTGTCGGACGGGTGCAGCAGTCCGTCCTCGAACCGGTAGGAGGTGCGGAAGACGTCCAGGGTCTGCGGGGAGTGCCGCATGTACTCCTGGATGCCGAAGTTGTGCACGGCAAGGTCGAGGTGGAGCGCGGCGGCCATGCCGACCGGGGAAATGTCGGTGGGGCCGTGCATGCCGGAGCGGATGCCGTAGACGGCGGCGAGGTCGAGCAGCTTCTTCATCGCGGTCACCCCGCCGGTGTGGGTGACGGCGGAGCGCACATAGTCGATGAGCCGCCCGCTGAGCAGCGTGGTGTAGTCGTGCACGGAGTTGAAGACCTCGCCGATGGCCAGGGGGGTCGTCGTGTGGTGCCGAATCAGGCGCAGGGCCTCCTGGTCCTCCGCTGGAGTGGCGTCCTCCAGCCAGAACAGGTCGTACGGCTCCAGGTCCCGGCCAAGCCGGGCGGCCTGAATGGGTGTCATCCGGTGGTGGGCGTCGTGCAGGAGCGGCAGTTCGGGGCCGAATTCCGACCGTACAGCCTCGAAGACGGCGGGTACGTGCCGCATGTAAGCGCGGGTGTCCCAGATCTCCACGGTGGGCCGTAGCCTACCGCCGCCCGTGACACGGCGCGCCGGCTCGTAGTCGTAGCGCTCCCCGCCGCCCGGGCTCGACGCGGCGACTCCGTACACCGAGTCCAGGCCCGGGATCCCCGTCTGGATACGGATCGCGCGGTAGCCCAGGGCCAAGTGGGCGCGTACCGAGTCAAGCAGTTCCGGTACGTCGCGGCCGGAGGCGTGTCCGTAGGCCAGGGCGCCGGTGCGGCACGCGCCCCCGAGGAGCTGGTACAGGGGCATTCCGGCGTACTGGGCCTTGATGTCCCACAGTGCGGTGTCGACGGCCGCGATCGCCGCCATGGTCACGGGGCCGCGCCGCCAGTACGCGCCGCGGTAGAGGTACTGCCAGGTGTCCTCGATGCGGGCGGCGTCTTCCCCCAGCAGGAGGGGTACGACGTGATCGTCGAGGTAGGCCCGTACGGCCAGTTCGCGGCCGTTGAGCGTGGCGTCACCGAGACCGGTGACACCGTCCTCAGTGGTGATGCGCAGGGTGACGAAGTTGCGTCCGGGACTGGTCACGTTGACTTCGGCGGACTTGATACGCATGAGGGTCCCCCCATCTGTGTGGCTCTCTGCGGTTCTGCCCGGTGCGTTGCTTCAATTTCCGGCGGGGCGGCACAGCGGTGCTGATGCGTTGTGTGGTGCGATGCGGCGCTGAATGGGCTGGCGATGGTGGTCGGGCGCCCGTCGCGCTCGTGGCCGACGTGGCCTGCCGATGGAGCCGCCGGGGCCGGCGGGCCGGGCTGCGGCCCGGGTCAGCGTGTGCGGGCCTGGCCGGCCAGCTTGGTCTGGATCTCGGCGACGATGCGTTCGACCTCCAGGGTCGCGTCGACCGGCATACCCTCCTCGTCCTTCTCCAGCGGTTCGAGGTCCTCGAACTGCGATGCCACCAGGGAGGCGGGCATGTAGTGCTCCTTCCTGGTGGCCACGCGCGCCTTCGCCGTGTCCTCGTCGAGCACCAGATGCACGAAGAACGTGTCGGGCCGTGCCATGCGCAGCAGTTCGCGGTAGATGCGTTTCAGCGAGGAGCAAGCGACCACCAGCCCCTCCTCCGGGTCCGCCTGCCGCAGGCGGACCCCGATGGCGGCCAGCCACGAGCTGCGGCTGCGGTCGTCTAGCCGTTCGCCGCGTCTGAGGGACTCCACGTTGCGCACGGGGTGGAAGTCGTCCCCCTCCTCGAAAGGCGCCCGTAGCGATTCCGCCAGGTACCGGCCGACGGTGGACTTGCCGCTTCCGCAGACCCCCATGACGACGACGGGAGCGCGCCGAGCGTGGAAGAACGTGGCCATGGCGTCCCGGAACCCGGCTCGGTAAGCGCTGGGCAGGCCGTTCGTGTTGAACTCCTCCAGAGCCGCCCGCAGCCGTTCGCGGATGCCGGGATCGAGCAGCCGTCCGCTGCGGATCTCGGCGAGGAGGGCTTCCGCGAAGGTCTCCGCGGCCGTCGGCAGGCCCTGGTCGACGGCGTAGGCCAGGGCCATGTGCAGCCACATGGCGATGGGCTCGGGCCGGGTGGGGTACTTCTGGACGGTACCGGTGCCGACGACGGCCGGCCGGGGCGTGACGACGGTTTCCTCGTGCGCTCCCGCCCAGTCCCTGTCGAGCCTGTGGTTCATCGCCATGACGACCGGATCGGAGAGACGTACGAACAGTTCGTTGCGCGAGCCGGCCAGCAGGGTCCGGTGGAACGCAGCGTCCGCGTCCCGGAAACGCCGCCGGACCGGTACCCCCTCCACCGTCCGCCCGAAGTCGGGGTGCTCACTGAGAGCGAGGAGTGTACGGGCGCGGTTGGTGAGGTCGTGGCAGGTGCCGGCGGACCGGCTCAGCGCGGCCAGCCGAGCCGCCCGGGGTTCGATCACTTCCCGCAACTCGGTGAGCGACCGCATCTGGCTGTCGGGCGCCACCTCCAGGCGCCACGCGATCACGTCACGGTCGAGCAGGTCCCAGTTCTCCAGCGGCTCCACGGTGGCGCCGATCCGCGGCTGCAGATTGACCAGGCCCTTGTGATGCAGCGCTTGCAGGGCCTCACGGGCCATGGGCCGAGTGGTGCCGAACTCCTGGACGACCGTGTCGACCGTCAGGTGCTGATCGCGGGGCTTGCCGCCTTCGACGATCTGGCAGCCCAAAAGTTTCACCACCTTGGCGGTGGACCCCCGCGACGCGTCCTCGGAACCTTCGGGCAGGTCTTCTGTGGGACCAGTCATGCGAGCAACGCTAAATCACAGCGCTAGGTCTGGTCAGCTGTACGAGCACGGCAAGAGGAAGCGCAGCGCGCCGCACAGGCGCGCCGAGGGGCGCGCGAGGCGCACTCTCCGCCCTTTCACACCTCCCCTCCCCCCTCTCACGGCATATCAAGATGCTTCTCTGATATGACTCTGAGGCCTATCGTGTTCACACATTCCGAGGTGCCTCCGGAGATTCGCCAAGTCACCGACCCGGGTGAAAAGGCATTGCGTCACCGCACCGGAAGCAGCGCGCGGCGGCCGGTCAAGGGCTGCCGCCCCCCTCTCCGTCTCTTCACACCACCACAGGAGGGCTCCATGCCCGAACCGGCTTCGCCTCCACCCTTGCCCGAGCCTGCACCCCCACCGGGCCCGGCCTCGCCGGAGCGATTGTCGCTGCGCTGGGCGCTCATCTTTTTGGCCGCGATCGTGGCAGGGCTCATCGCGGGGCTGCTGACGTTCGCTCAGACCCACAACTGGCCCGCCACCATCATGGCAGCGCTTGCCGCGAGCGGAGCGACGCTGCTGGGCCTGCCGCCTCTGGTCTAGTGCCGCATCAGGCAACGTTCGCCCTGGGCGGTCTGCGACGATGACTCCATGGACGAAGAAGTCATCCCCATTCTTCGCGTCGAGGACGCTGCGGCGGCGGTCGCTTGGTACGAGCGGCTGGGCTTCGCCAAGCAGTGGGAACACCGCTTCGAACCGGGACTTCCCGCCTTCGTCGAGGTCGCTCGGGGCGGGGTGCGGTTGTTCTTGTCGGAGCACAAGGGCGATGCCCGTCCCGACACGTTGGTCTACCTCCGCGTTCGTGATGTCGAGGCCATCGCCTCCGAGTTCGGTGTGCAGGCGAAGGATGCTCCGTGGGCGCGTGAGATTGAGCTGCGTGACCCTGACGGCAACCGGCTGCGGATCGGCACGCCGCCGGAATGACCATCGCTGGCCGCGTGCAGCAGGGAAGCTGTGCTGGTGGCTGAGCGAGTACGTGGCCGCGAGATCGATGACGACGAGGGGCAGCGCCTGCTGCGGATCATCCGCCGGGGCAGCGGGTCGGTGGTGACCTGGCGGCGGGCGCAGATGGTGCTGCTGTCCGCGCAGGGCATGCCCGTGGCGAAGATCGCCGAAGTGACGTTCACCAGCGCGGACCGGGTCCGGGATGTGATCCACAACTTCAACGCCGACGGCTTCGACTGCCTCTACCCGAAGTACAAAGGCGGTCGGCCCAGGACGTTCACCCTGCCCGAGCGGCGCGAGATCAAGAAGATCGCCAAGTCCAGGCCGGCCGAGCACAGTCTGCCGTTCTCGGCCTGGAGCCTGGCCAAGCTGGCCGACTTCCTGGTCGCCGAGGGGGTGGTCGACGACATCAGCCACGAGGGCCTTCGGGTCCTGCTCCGCGAGGAGGGCGTGTCGTTTCAACGCATAAAGACCTGGAAGACCTCCCGCGACCCTGACTATGCCGCCAAGAAGGCCCGCGTCGAGCACCTCTACGCGATCGCCGACGGGGACGTCATACCCGAGGACGGCGAGCCCGAAGTCGTCTTATGCCTGGACGAGTTCGGACCGCTCAACCTCCAGCCCCACCCAGGCCGACAGTGGGCCGAGCACGGCGGACGGCACAAGGACCCCGACCGGGAGCCCAGGCCCCGACGGCGGGCGACCTACTCTGGTCTCCTTCGACCCGCGCGGCGTCGGCGCGACCATCCCCGCGCGCTGCGGGAAAACCGCGGCCGGTACCGGCTACGCCGGGCCCGACGCCTGCGCCAAGCACTCCGGGGCGCTCCTGCCGTACATCGGCACCTCGCACACGGCGCGCGATCTCGACCTGATGCGCTACCTCCTCGGCGACGAGCGGTTGCACTACTTCGGCGTCTCGTACGGAACGGCGCTCGGCGCGGTCTACGCCCACCTGTACCCAACGCACGTCGGACGGCTAGTCCTCGAAGCGCCTGTCGATCCGACCGAGGACCTTAACGAGGAGCAGCTGTCGCAGGTCAAGGCGGTCCAAGCGGCGTTCGACCGGTTCGCTGCGCACTGCGCGGCCCGTATCCGCCACTGCCCGACCGGCGACGGCCCCGAGGAGGCCGCGCGACGCATGGCGCGCCTGGCCGACCGCTTGGACAAGAAGCCCGCCCCAGCCGGTCGCGGAAGGAACCTCGACGCCGACGGCCTCGCGCTCACGGTCAGCGATCACCTCGTCCTCGGCACAGACGGCTGGTCGCCGCTCGCCAAGGCCCTCACCGCGCTGATCGACTACAACGACGGCCGTCCGCTGAGCGAGGGCGCGGACAGCATCGGCTCGGCCGACCGCGCGGCGACCCCGCGCGACAACAGCCGTATCGCCCAGACCGCGATCACTTGCGCGGACTCCAGCCTGCGCCCCGGCTTCGAACGCCTCGACAGGGACGAGGCCCGCATCAAAGCCGCCTCACCCGTCTTCGGCGCGGCCTGGTCCACCGGCGTCTACCTCTGTTACGACTGGCCGTTCGACGGCGAGCGCGCCACACTCCAGGTGAACGCCGACGGCGCGGCCCCCATCCTTGTGGTCGGCGGTACCGGCGATCCGACTACCCCATACCCCGGCGCCCGCCACATGGCCCACGCCCTGGGCGACGGTGTCGGCGTGCTCCTGACGGCTGAGGAGGAGGGCCACGGCACATACCCGCAGAACCGCTGCGTCAAGGGGGCGGTCGACCAATACCTCCGCACGGGCCGCACACCGGCCCCGGGGACGGTGTGCCGGGGCAGCATGTCCTGAGCCCCGTACGGATCCGCCGGGCGGCCGTCTGCGCTCCGGGCGGAACACGGACATGACGACGTCGTTTCCGAGAATCGTGGCCGGGCCGCGCAGCTGTGCCCCCACGTTCCGCCCGCACGGCCACATTGATCGAAGCCATCGTTGCGGCCGGCGATTTCAGAAGCGAGGCGAATCGGGCAGGAGAACGGCCTACCACCCTCGTGGCCCGGTGTGACCACATGGCCAGGACTGGCCCCTTCCTGTACGGCCAGGTCGTCACCCGTGGCCGGGGCCCGTCCCCCGGTCCGCCACGGGCTGGACACGACCGGCTCCGGGATCTGCTCGGGGACGGGACGTCGTTCGCCCAGGCTGTCGGCCACCAGCTCGTCGGCGGCGCGGAGGTTCGTCTCCGGTGCCGCCCGCCCTCCTCGCCCACGCCCGGGCGGGCGGGCGCGCGGGCGGGCGCGCGGGAAGATCCTGTTCGCCTTGTCGGGCTGGCTCTACGGATACGCCCGCGTCCTGCTCACCGTGAACCGCGACGGCACCGCCGAGGGCCACCTGCTGGGCGGCACCGTCTCTTTCATGTGCCAGGAGATGGTCGGTTCCACGACCCAGCGGAAGGTGCCCAGGCCAGTGCCGTGTTGGCGGCCGCGTTCGACGATGACGGGGCGAATGCCGCGCCGCCGGAGCAGTCGCCGGTACTTGTCGTGGTCGTAGCCGCGGTCGGCGAACGGCATGTCGGGCCGGCGTCTGGGCCAGCCCACGACGCCGGCCACGGCCGGGACCTTGTCAAGCAGGGAGGGAATGTGAACGGACAAGACCGGGCGGATTCGGTGGACCGGGAGGCCTGGAATGTGGCGCGGCGCGCCTCTGAGCGATACCAGCGATCACTGAACATGATCCTTGGCCCACCAACCAAGATGACAAGACCTGATCACCACTACCTGCTACCTGCTACCTGCTACCTGAAAGAGCCCAGATCAGACCCCGTGCCAAGCTCCGCCCTCGCACTTGAGCCCACCACCCAGTCCTCGCGCCCCCCTTCACCGCGCTTCCCACACCAACTTGATCAGTCCAGGCCAGCCCACCCACTTCTGATCACAGCAACCGCACCTGGACACAACAGCTGGCCGCCCTCGGGCTGGAGCGGACAGCCGCGTAGCCGCAGAGAGAGGTGCGAGGCCGGGCAGGGCCGGCGAGCAGGCGGGGGTAGCGGGTCGTTCGGCGCGGGACCAGCCGTGGGCGTGCATGGTCTCGGTCTCCCAAGCCGGCTCGCGATCGTGCTCGTGGCCACGTCACCCAATGAGATGACCTCATAGTCCGGCGCGTTGCGATAGCTGGATGAGCTGCCAGGGAGAGCCTGGGACTCGCCCCGAGCGGGTGCGCTGCGCTTACGGTCGAGCGCCGTCGATGCGCTCGAGCAGCGTTCGGGCTTCGACGGTGCGGCTGTGATCCGGACCGAAGGAGGCCAGGCAGGCATCATGAGCGGCCGCAGCCTTACGACGGGCATCGGAAGCGCGGCGCAGCCCCAAGAGGGCATTGGCAAAGACCAGTTCGACGGCGCCCGCATCTGGATTGCGCTGCTCACCGGGCAGAGCGCGATACAGCTTGTCAGCGCCCTGCGCCTCGGTGAGGGCCTCTTCATGGCGGGCTTGGCCGTTGAGGCTGCGAGCCAGGCCGAGTCGCAGGACGACGGACGCCCGGTCACGTTCGCAATGGGCGGCCAGGGCCTCGCGGGCGACTGCTTCGGCCTCCTGGTGGCGCCCCTGCGCATTGAGGGCGAAGACCAGCCCATTGCGGGCGGCCGCTGCAAGGAATGACATCTCCGGGCCGAGGCCGCGGGCCGCGGCCTCGGCGACGGCCGCACATTCTGTTTCGCACTCGGTGTACTGGCCGAGCGAGGTCAACTGCTGGGCGCGGTCCGAGCGCAGCTTCAGGGTCAGCCAGTGATCGGCTCCGAATATCCTGCTGAAGGCAGGCAGCGCCTCGTCGTAGGTGGCCAGTGCCTCGGCGTGGCGGCCTTGGGCGCCCGTCGCGAGCGCGGCAATGTTCACCGCCACAGCTGCGTACTCGTCGTCGCGCGGCCGCGATCCGGCCACGGCGCGGGCTTCGGCCTCCGCGTCGGCATAACGCCCAGCTCCGTAAAGGGCTTTGGCCTCCGCCACAGGCGTCCCCGTCATTCGTTGGGCGTCGCTTCGGCCCCGCCGTCGTAAGAATCTCATGACCGGGAGCATACGGATACTGCGCAGGCTGCTCGGCGACGATGCACCGGCAGCGCGGACTTCGCCGGGATCAAGTCTCTCCTGGCACAAGGGCAGACAGACAGAGGGATGGTGGCACTACGAGGTCGGATGTGGCACTGACGAGTGGTGGAACGCCTGAGCCTGCCGGCTATCCGATTCGTCGAGGTTTGCTGCCGACCTTGTGATGTGCCGATCGGGTGTATGACTCGCCTGTGGCGAGGACGCGTCCGACGTCGTATCGGGTGGCGGGTCTCCGGTTCTCCGAGCCGGGTGGGCGGCCGGGGCCCGGTCGGGTGGGTTTCGGTGCATGGGCTGGAATGCCCGTCTTCGCTCGGAGGTTCCTGAACCCCGGACGGACTCGGGCGGGGGTGAGTCTGTTCGGTTCCGCTGGCCGTTCCCACGGGCGAGGGAGGTCGCGCGCGAGTGGCCGGGCGAGCCGGAGTTGGGCGTGGGCGGCCAGACGAGCCAGGTCCACCGGTCGGCCGCGGCAGAGCCCCGGAGCTTGGGTCGGGTCCAGCCGAGCGTCTGCTTGAGCATGCGGAACGTGTGCTCCACGTCGAACGTTCGCAGGAAGGCCTGCCAGCATCGGTCGGCGTCCTCAGGGCGGGCGCTGGTGCGGGACCCCCAGTGCCAGATGGGCTTGTTCACCCCGCTGAGTGACGCCTCCGTTGGCGCCCACCCGGAGACGGTCCGGGTTCCCGTAGACCGGGGTCAGGTCATGGCCCCAAGCGCCGCCCCGCCCGGCTGCTTGGGCAGTGCGAAACGTGTGGGATCGGCGAGTTGCTTGGTGCCGGTGTCGTACGTGAACCTGACCAGTTCCAGGCCGCCGAGGGCCCAGACATACCCGCCGTACGGGTCTGTACACGACCTCATGTGCGGAGTTCAGCGGGATCGTCTGCTTCGGCGCACCGCTACAGTTGCCCGGCGTGCCCTGCGCCCTGGTGTACAGCTCGATCTTGCCGGGGAAGCCATTGCCTCCGGCGAACGCGGCGACAACTCCCCCGTCGGGAAGGACCTCTACGCCGTGCAGGTCCCGGGTTCGCCCGTGCTCTTGACGTTGATGGCCAAGCGGCCGCGACGATACCTCGGCTGCGCGCGAGCACCCGGAACGGCGACTACGCCTACTACAGCGTCATCGTCGCCTTCATGGCTGCCCTGGCCCGTGATGAAGCCTCATCGACACGCTGTATCGACGGCGAACGGAAGCCCTGGGCGGCGAGCGGGGCCTGGTCGCCACCCGCCGCGACGGGCCTTCACCGGCGTACGTCGGTGTGATCACGGCGTCTGCCCGGACGCCATTCTCCTGGGACCGGTTCAGCCGATCACGGACCGGGCGAAGGCGACGGTGCCGGCGAAGGAGCCCCCAGCAGCCAGCACCGCGACAGCCCATGCGTTCCCTGCCAGCATGGTCAACACGCCAGCGGCAACCGCAATCTGCATTGCCAGCATCAAGATGACCGCGGCCCGTACGGTCATCAGTGGCTCCTGCGACCGGTCGGACGGCGTACTCACGGAAGCTCCCGGCGGTTGTTCTCAAGCCTGCTCCACGCCTTGGCGACGCTCCTCAGCTTGCGTCGGATGTGCTGCCCCTGCGCTGCGTCCTGCTGCACGACGGCCAGCGCCGACAGCACGGCATTGTGGTCACCCACTTCGTCCAGTACGGACGTGCCGACCATCTCTCCAATATTGGGAAGCCAGGGCACCAGCAGATCGATGCCCTCGATGACCGGGGCCAGGCCGAAGTTCGCCCGCCTCGTGCCGAGGTAGGCCAGCGGCTCGTCGAGACAGTCGCTGATGCCGGACACGAAGCAAGCCGTGTCCACGACGGCCGCCCGGCTGCCGGAGTCCAAGACACCGTCGTCAAGCAGCGGGAAGACTCCGCGGTCCAAGTCGAGCGTGTCCATCGGCGCCGCGAGTCCGCCGTCGCCCGATTCGCCGAGAGCCCAGGTTTCGGGCAGGCCGTGTTCTTTCGATGAGGGAGCGAGTCGTGCTTCGGTCGGTTCTGCGGCAGGCTGCTGAGAAGCGTTCTCAGGTGCCGAGTCCAGCGTTGAATCCGCAGGCATCTCGAGCCTCCTTTGTTGTTTGAGTGAGTCTGTTCACCTACCTGCGACGGGAGAGAGTTGATCCGACACTCATTCTCCCGACATCGCCTGTGATTCGCGTCACACCACGCTGTCTGGCGTGGCGCCCTTTCGCTGAGGTGCCGCTCCCCCCACTCGCTCGAAGGGGCCGGCTGATCATCGTCCTGACACCGCACTCGACGTAGCAGGGTCGGCTGTGATCACGAACCGTCGAGTTGAGAGGCTCCGTGGACTCGCAGACGTAGGACGCACTGGTCAGCATGGTGAAGGAGGCGTACACCGCAGGCTTGGGGTAGTGAACCGTGCCCCGCCCGGCCATCACGCCGTTGGCTAGGCGAGCCGGTCGGGATGGTCTGGATACGCCCGCACACGGTCGGCCAGGATGCGTTCACCGGAACCGCGGAACTCGCGAACATCGCCACGGCTGCCCGCGCAGACGACGTCGCCCTCGTTCGGAGACCCCACGATGTCGCCACCGCCTACCAGTTGCCCGTCCTGACCCGGCAGCGTTCCTGAACATGGTGCTCGCGAGCGGGGACGGGAGCGTGCTGCACCAGTTTCCCTACGCCGAGGAGCTCATGGCGCGCAGCGCTGAGGGCTGGGCATCGGTCGCTCCCGACTGGCCGTCGGCCCTCGAGCCCCGGACCGCAGGCGAGCTGGTGCCGACCGTTCAGGCCGGGGTGAGCACGCCTGACGCGCAGGACAGAAAGCGTCATGTCACGCGGCACGCTGGAGGTAGTCGTCACGCTGGAACAATCCCCTCATGACCACCAACGGGGTTCGTATCCGGTAGTGGAAGACGATGCCGACGTCGCGGGCGACGTCGGCATCGTCTTCCACTACCGGATCGGATTTCCGTTGTGTCTCCCGGCTATCCACTGCGCCCGCCTGCTCGACGGTAGTCAACACACTCATTTGCTTGGGGTGATCGCCGGTTCCGACACATTGCCGACGGCCCGCTTGAAGTCGGGACAGTCGACGATCGGCTCGTAGTCGCAGACGGCCGCGTGCTGGAGGCTGTCACGGAGCCGCGAGAGTCGGCCGATCTGCTCGTCGAGGTCGCCGGCTTTGGCAGCCATGCGGACGCGCAGGTGCGCGTCGGACGGCTGCGCCACGATGAACCGGCTGATCTCGGCGATCGAGAATCCGGCACTGCGTGCGCACGTGATCAACGCCAGGCGTTCCAGTACGTCCGGGTTGTAAGCGCGGCGCAGCCCGTTGCGGCCCGCAGGGGCAATCAGGCCTTTCTTCTCGTAGAACCGCAGGGCCGAAGGCGCCAGACCGCAATGCCGTGCGACTTCGGCGATGTCCAGCAACGCATCATCCATCGATGTCTCCTTGACTTGATCCGCGGTTCAAGTCGCAGCCTAGTCGTCATGAAGATCCATCACTTGAACTGCGGAACGGTGCGGACGATCGAGGCCACCTACGACGGTCCGCCACCCGCCCCCGCAGTGAACCACTGTCTGCTGGTGGAAACCGACGACGACGGTTTGGTCCTGGTCGAGACCGGACTGGGCCTCGGCAACGTCCAGGACCCGCACGGCACCCTCGGCACCGACTGGGTGGAGCTGACACAACCCGTGCTCGACGAGGAGGAGACAGCCGTCCGGCAGGTCGCCCGGCTGGGGCACGCGCCATCCGACGTGCGCCACATCATCGTGACCCACCTGGACGTCGATCACAGCGGCGGCCTTCCCGACTTCCCCGGCGCCCAGGTCCATGTGCTCGCCGCCGAACTGGACGCGGCACACGCCGAAGCACCCAACTTCCGCTACCGATCTGCTCATTGGGCACACGGGCCCCGATGGGTCACCTACGGCGTCGAACCGGGCGAGCAGTGGTTCGGTTTCACCGCGGTACAGCCGAAGGGGCTGCCGCCAGAGATCCAGCTCATCCCCCTCGGCGGTCACACCGCCGGCCACACCGGAGTCGCCGTACAAAACGGTGACCAATGGCTCCTCCACTGCGGCGACGCCTACTACTACCATCGCGAGATCGAGAACCCGAGTGAGACCCACCCGCTACTGGACATCGTCCAAACGCGCTCGCAGGTGCACCGTGATCTGCGGCTCGGGACCCAAGCTCGGTTGCGCGAACTGGTACGCGACCACAGTGACCGAGTCGAGCTCTTCTCCGCACACGACCCATGGGAGCTTGCCCGCTACGTGTGGTGACAGCACGCCGGGAGGTTGAGATATGCCCGATGGTCGAACGAGTCGGTCGAGCGCCTGTCCCGCTGACCGGCCAAGCCGTCGGGCCACCTCGCCGATGCTGTCTGTCACCTTCCCTCGCCAAGAACGCGGCAGTACCCGCCCGTCCTCGCGCACGGCGAGCCGAGTGCGGTAGCCCTCCCCCTGCGCCCGCAGTGAGCACCGCCCCGGCGTCTGGGCTGGGCCTCAACACCGTCCTGCCGGTGCGCGAACGACGCACGTCGGCAGGAGACCATCCGTGAGGACCGGCCGTCAGGACGGCCGCCACCGATAGTGCGCTCAGGGCGGTGACCCACCAGAACACCATCTACGAAGCCACCGTGCCCATGGCGCTCTACGTCGCCGCCATCCTCAGCCACCCGGTCATCGCGGCAGCCAACTGTGGCCACGATGCCAACAATCGACCGCACCGCCCCACCCTTGTGAGACTGCTCAAGTGGCTCAGCGACACCGCGTATGATGCCGACGACAAGTGCGCCGCCATCGGCGAGCGCTACTTCGGCAAGGGGTTCCTCGACGAGTACGGGGAGATGCACGAGTTCCGGGACCTGCGCCCGGCGATCTTCTCCGGCGTTCATCCGCTTCTCAGCCACGACAACGCGGGCGTACGCGACGCGGCCCTGATAGCTGCGCTCCCCCTCGCAGAGCATCCTGGCAACCCGCGAGCGCTACGCCCGTTTCACAGCGGAACGTGATTCCTGGAGAGCGACCGAAGGGACAGGCGGCTACTCCGAAAACCCACCGTTCTGACTCCGCACCCCACCCCTAATCAGCCATGACGCCGAATCGTACGAGCCGGATCCCGGCCGGGGCAGCACCAGCGCGCACGAACCGCCCGTCCAAAGGCGCCAGGTCCCTGCCGGTGCACCGCGGGGATGTCATTCACCGCAGGGCAGGCGAGACCGCCACGGCAGCCGGTGACCCTATACGCTGCGGACCTGTGAGCGAAATCGATCTTGTCAACGGGATAGTCGGGGCCGTCTTCGGCATGACCTTCGCCATACTGTTCCAACAGCCGCTCCAGGATGCCTGGTTCAGGATCCGGCGCCGCTCCGCCACCACAGTGCGCAGCCTGACGTATCGTCCGGGCAGTTCCCCGCTCTCCACCTGGACGACCTTCTCAATCGGGCCGCTGCACACGTCGGCGCTCGTCGTCGAGGGGGACGGCGAACAGGCCATTGCGCCGGAGTCGGTCCGGGTCCAGGTGCTGGAGGGGGAGGTGGCACTGCCTGACGACATGGTGCCGTGGCGAGCAGAGATCGAGGCGGCAGAACAGCAGGCCGAGACATCCGGCACCCGGGTGCGCATCTGGAACGGCCCCCGATACGCCGTCGAGGGCCTGGAGATCTCCCGCACCACACTCGAAGAACACGCGGACGTCCGGCTCCGGCTGCGCCCCACGGACTACTTCACCTTCCTCGCTGCGCAGCAGCTCGACCGCAGGCTGCCCGACGGGGCCACCCCCCGGGAGCGCTACCTCGACCCCGACCGCCCCCTGGACGCCCCCGCATTCCTGCAGTGCAGCTTCGGCGTCAACATCGCCGTGGTCACCGCCGACCACCTGCTCGTCGTCAGCCGACGAGCCGACCACGTCCGCTCCGGGCCCGGCCTATGGGGATCTTCGGTGAACGAAGGCCTCTCCCGGCACATCGACTCGGCCGGCCGCAACGCGCCCGACCTGCACGACGTCGCGCGGCGCGGCATGCGCGAGGAACTCTCCCTGGAGCCGCACGAGTACACGCTCACGATGCTGGCCTTCGTCCTGGACGTCGAACGCCGGCAGTGGAGCGCCCACTTCACCGCACACCTCACTAGCCTGACCGGCCAGGCCCTGCGGTCGCGCATCGCACGCGGCGTCGCGGACCGGTGGGAGCACCAGAGCATCGAGTACGTGCCGTTCCGCCCGGCGGACGTGGTTCGCCACCTCCTGCGCCCGGACCGCATCCGTCGCTGGGCCCCGGTCACCCCTGCACTCTTCCACCTGGCCCTGGTGCACACACATGGCCGCTTCGCTGTGGAACGGGCCGAGGCCCAAGCCATCCGCCGCCTGCGCTACTGAACTTGAATGCGTCATGTCCGTTGCTGGGATCAGGTGGTCACCGCTTGCGGTTGGGGCTCCACTCGTAGGTTCCTGGTGCCGTCTCGATGACTTCGCGGGGCCAGGTCTGCCGGACCTGTTCCAGGCGCCAGCGGTGCTCCGCGATCCAGTCTCCCTGGGGTCGGGTTCCCAGGACCGTCGTAAGACGGTCCGGGTCGCTGACCTGGATCGACAGCCAGCCGTCTTCGTGCACGTAAATGTCAAGGCTCAGGCCGCGGCCTCCGCCGATGCTGGCTGTTTGGCCTGGTCCCAGGCTGGACAGCTCCTGCTCCCAGGAGTCCAGGTCGTGCTGGAAGAGGTAAAGGTCGAGCCGGGCGTCCACGAAGCTCGCGGAGGCGAGTACGTCCGCGTGCAGGATGTCGTAGCCGGCCAGCGTGCCCGGCTGGGACCGTCCCGTGACGCGCACGATGCAGCGATTCCCGTCCGGATCGGCGAGGTGGATCAGGTCCATCGGAGCGGGTTCCGTCATGAAGTTGCTCGCTTTCGTGCGCTGGTGTGGGCTGCATCGTCTCCTACCGGCGGACGAGCGACACAGTCAGGCCCAGGCCTGGAGAGTCAAGTGCCCAGGGCCAAGCCGGTGCCGGCAGGACAGCCGTCGATCACGTCCGGCCGGTACCGGAGCTGCTTGAGCCGACGCTTGACCGCGCGGGCTACTTGGCTGAGGCTGGCGGCGGCGGCGAGGTTGCCGATGTCGCGCTTGACCAGGGACCACACGCCCTCGGTTGGGTTGAGGTCGGGCGCGTAGGTGGGTAGCTGAACGACCGTGAGCCATTCGGCGTTCGCGTCGATGAACTCGCGCAGCGGCTTCGTCAGGTGTAGTCGGACGTTGTCCCAGACCAGCACGATCGGCCCGCCCAGCTGGATGCGGGCCCGGACGATCAGGTCACGGAAGTCGCGCCAGCCGAAGCCCTTCGGCTGGTCCTTGCGCCCGGTGTACTCCCGGACCGCATAGAACAGCCGGGTCCGCTCACCAGGCTTGTAGCAGGTCATGCCCGCCATCGACACTCGCCCGGAACCGCGGCCACGCAGCCGCACGACCGGCGCGCAGCCCCGGCGGCCCCAGGTTCTGGCACGCGGCGGAGTCATCGACTGCCCGGCCTCGTCTTCAAAGACGATCCAGGCCCCGCGCTCCGCCGCGATGCTTTTACCCGCGGCCAGGTCTCCTTCTTCCAGACTTCGACCGAGGTGTCGTCACGCTCGATGGCTCTCCGGGCAGGCTGTTGCCACGACCAGCCATGCCGCTTGAGCAGCAGCCATGTGCCCTCGACCGTGTACGAGACGTGGAACAGGCGACCAATCAGCGTCTTGATCCGAGCCAGGGTCCAACGCTGGTCCGCCCAGCCGTGGACGAGCGGTCCTCGCTCTAACTCCCTTTCCAGTCTGGCGATCTGTGTCTCACTGAGCCTCGGTCGGCCCGGGGATCCCTTCGACAGGACGCCGGCCTGGCCACGCTCGCGCCACTGGCGACGCCATCGCTCCACCGACCACTCGCTAACCCGCAGCGTGGCAGCGATCTCCCGGTTCTTCTGCCCGCCCTCGAAGCGTTCCACGGCCTGCAACCGAACCCGCTCGCGCGCGGCCCTCTCGGCGTCGGTCAGCCCGCCGCCCTGCGCGTAACTCACAGACCTGGACTACCGGAACGGTCCTACAACCGTCAGGCGAACGGCTCCGACATCACCCAATCAAGTTCAGTAGCGATTCAGAGCCCGAGACGGAGCCGGTGGGTCCGTTGGGCACGATGGCCCTGTTCTCACCCGCGGGCCGGGGTGGGCCGGTCTAACCTCGATCTTGCATGAGGGCCCGTCAGCTTGCTGACAGACTCTTTCTGCTCGTTCGGGGCGGAGATTTCTGCCTGTGGGCAGGCTGATGGCCCGGCTGTCGTGCCGGGTGGGCGCCGGGTTCCACGGCTCCGGTGGGGTGGTGCTGTTCGTAGGGACGGGAAGGTGCTGGTCCGCCGGGGTTCGGGAGAGCGTGGAGCCGGTCCAGGGCATCGGTGATCACGTCGGTCCAGGGCCAGTGCGCCGCGAGGCGGAGGTAGCCGCGGCGGCCGGTAGTGATGAGCTGGGCGGCGGTGGAGAACAGCCGAAGCCGCAGTCGGCGGGGTTCCCAGAGTCGGGCTTTGCCGGTCAGCGCGAGCAGGGGCATCCAGGCAAGCAGGTCGAGCGCCATCTGGATGATCTCCAGCCAGATCTGGTTCTGTGCAGTGTCGTGGAGGGGGAGGTTGCGCAAGCCGGTGGCGCGGGCAGCACGGATGCGGTCCTCGGCCCGGGCCCGCTGCCGGTGGCGCAGTTCTAGGGCGGCGATCGCCTCGCCCGCTGTGTTGGTGGCGAAGCAGGTCAGCCGCATGCCGTCGGCGTCGGTGAAGCGCAACTGCGCGCCAGGGTGCGGTCGTTCCCTTCGCACGATCAGCCGTTGCCCCTTCGGCCAGCCCGTCAGGCAGTCGCCGGCGAGTTCGGCGACCCAGGCGCCGTCGCGAATGTCGCCGTCGGGTTCGACGGCTGGCGTCCACGCAGGCCAGGTGAACCGTGGTGGTCAGCCCGCCGCGGCACCGGCCCAGCACCTGGTCAGTCGGCTCTCCCAGTTCGTCCCCGCCGGTACCCCACTTCTGCGGGCGCCGGCAGCGTGCTGGTGAGCACGGTGACCGTGGAATCGACCGACCCGGTCCACTCCACCGCTCCGATCGATTCGTCGTGGATCTGGACCTCCCCGAGTAGACGGGCCCCGATCCGTCCGCCTCCCAGCGGGCGAACCGTTCATAGATCGTCTGCCACGGACCGAAGCGCGCGAACCGGCGGCTCGAGCCCTGTCAGTCCTGTCCGTACCCCGGGCTGTCCGGGGCAGGGGGGAAAGCCAGACCCGTCGGTGTGCTGGGGCCCGTGAAGCCCAGTGTCATCTGTTCTCCTCCTGTCTCGCGGACGCGCACCACGCGGTTGTTGAACCCGTCGGCCACGTACAGGTGGCCGTTGCCGTCGAGGGCGAGTCCGAGCGGGGAGTTCAGACCGGTGACGGCAACGGTGCTCTGCCGGCCGCTTGTGGTGGCGACCTTCACCACGCGGTTGTTGCCACTGTCGGCGACGTACAGGTCGCCGCCGGTGCCGAGTGCCAGCCCGGTCGGCTGGGAGAGGCCCGTCGTGGGCACGGTCTGCTGGCCGCCGCCATCCACCGCGACCTGGACGACCCGGTCGTTGACGAAGTCGGAGACGTACAGATGCCCGTCGGGTGCCCAGGCCAGCCCCCAGGGGTGCAGCAGTCCCTGCGTGGCCAGCACCGACCGGCCCCCGCCGTCGGCGGCCACCCTCACGATCCGGTCGTTGAAGCTGTCGGCGATGTACAGGTTCCCGGCCGGGTCGAGTGCGAGCCCCAGCGGGCGCGACAGATCGCCCGCCGGTACGACCGACTGCTCCCCGCCGTCCGGAGGCAGGACGACGACCCGGTTGTTGCCGGTGTCGGAGACGTAGAGCCGGCCGGCGGCGTCGAAGGCCATGCCGGTCGGACGCACCAGGCCGTCGAGGGGGACGGTGACCTGATCACCGCTGTACGCGGACAGGGTCAGCACCCGGTTACCGCCGTAGTCGGACACGTACGGGGCCGGGCCGACGGGCGTGCGGGCGTCACCGGCCCGGACGGTCTCCGTCGCCCCGGCGGGCAGCGCGCAGAGCAGGACCAGTCCCAGCGCGGCGGCCAGCCTCCGGGACCACCTCCGGGCCGGCCCGCGGCCGCTCGTCGCCGATCCGGCCGTCATCCGTTCCATGACTCACCCGCCTGTGTGCTCCAACGATCGGCCCCGTGCCGTACCCCTCACCGACCCTAGGAAGCGCCGCGCGCCGGTGCGGGAGCCACGCCACCAGGCCGTTCACCCGCCACTCCAATGCCCCCCGGAGCACATCGATCGGGGCAGGCTCTTCGAGGCCGTCATCGAAGCCGAGGAAGGGGTCGATCGACGGTGCGTGCACCGTGCGGAACAGCGAGTGCGGTGCACCGAGTGCACGCGAGAGTGCCGGGCATCGACGGGTGGTGCGCCCCGGGTGCCGTGCCGGACACATTCGCGCGGCCGCCGCCGGACCGGGTCGGCCTGCGCACCGGGGCCTCAGGAGTCACAGCTGCCCGGGTAGTAGCTGTAGCCGTCGAGGTAGAGAAGATCGACGCTGAGCGCGTCCTCGTAGCCCACCGCCCAGGTCGACTGGTACGGATCCGCCCCCTCCATGTAGAAGGTCATGACGTCTCCCTCGGTGACCACATACCCGTAGTAGCTGTAGCGCTCGTTCTCTGCCGCGAACGCACCCTCCTCGGTGAAGGCGTACGTCCAGTGGCCGTCCGGCTGGTCGTTCGCGCCGCCGCACCAGACGCCGACCACATTGTCGGGAACAGACCATTTCACCGGCTCTTCGTAGGGTTCGGGGTCGGGGTCAGGCGTCGTCGAAGCGGGTTCGGGTGTTGTCGGGTCGGGCTCCGGAGTCGTCGGCTCAGGATCCGGAGTCGTCGGATCGGGTTCGGGTGTTGTCGGGTCGGGCTCCGGAGTCGTCTCGTCCGGTGTGTAGATCACCGGGTCCGGGTCAGGCGGTTCCGAAGGCTCGGAGCAGCCGCTCGCCGTTACGAGAACGAGGCCCAGTATCAGGGCGCAGCAGAACCTGTAGGCCCTGGACGGCGCTGAAGGCACCATTTTCCCCCTTTGCAGGTCGGAGCACGTGTCCGACGTGGAGTCCATCCGCTCCGCACGCTAGGCAGGCGCGGCTCCGCCCGCCTCGGTGATTCCCCGGGGTCGTCCCCTGGGTTTCCGGGGGCGGGCCCGGGGTTGGGAGGAACAGGGGGCGGCCGGCCGGTGACCCACCCGTCAGCCTTCCTCGTCCAGCTTGGCGATCAGCCCCATCCGCGAGCTGATACCGAGCTTCGTGTAGGCGTTGCCGAGGTGGTACTCGATCGTCTTGACGCTGAGGACCAGTTCCCGTGCGATCTCCCGGTTCGACATGCCCCGCCTGGCCAGCCTGGCCACGGTCAGCTCCTGCGCGGTGAGCTCCGCATGCCGGACACCGCCGGGACGTGCTGTCACGCGGCCACAGGCGGCAAGTTCGCGGGTGCACCGCTCCAGATACGGCGTGGCCCGCAGACGCAGGAGCTTCTGATGAGCGGCCTCCAGTTCGGCCACCGCTTTCCTGCGCCGGCCCGTGCGGCGCAGGAACGTGCCGTAGGAGAGGTGCAGCAGTGCTTCTTCCCAGCACGGTGTCCCCTGCCCGCAGAGCCGCAACCCTTGCCGGAACGCCCGGTCCGCGGCCTCCCGATGGCCGTACGACTCTTCCAACAGGCCCCGGCACCGCGCTGCGGTGGCCTGTTCCAGCCATCGGCCTCGCGCGGTCGCGCCGTTCTCGTACGGGATGAGCACGTCCAGGGCTTCCTCCGTGCGCCCGAGGCGTGTCAGGGCTTCCGACAGTAGCGGACGCCAGGGGACGATGCCGACCTCCTCCAGGCCGCTGCGGTGGGCGATCTTCTCACTCAGGAAGGGACTCAGCTCGGCCACAGTGCGCTCGTCGTCGCCTCGTGCGGTGTGCACCAGCGCGAGCGCTGTCGCCGCGAACGCACCGTCGTTGACGTCGGCCAGGGTCCGGGCGTGCTGCGTCGCGGCTCTGGCGTGTGCCTCGGCGGCCTCGTAGTCGCCCCTGCCGGCCAGGGGGAACGCGGTGAAGGCATGGACGACCGCCAGGATGGATATCTGGTCGGTGTCCTCGGCCAGGGACACGGCCTGAGTGCCGTTCGCGACGGCTTCGTCCCACAGCCCGGACCGGTATTCGGTGTCGGTGAGGAAGCCCAGCGCCACGAGAGCCGCGTAGGGCAGCCCGCCACGGCGGTGCGCGGCGAACGCCTCCCGCAGATCCCGGCGTGCTTCCGGCAGTTGTCCGTTCCACAGCTGCAGCATGCCCCGCGCGAGCAGACCGTCCTGTTGTCCGGGGGTCTGGCGGGGCCCCGAACGGGGAAGGTGGGCAAGGGACCCGATGCCTTCCTCGTACCGGCCGGAGAGCGCCAATCCGATGGCGAGGGAGTCCTGCAGGAAGGACGACCGGCTGCCCCGCGGGAGTTCCAGCCCGAGCCGCGCCCACTTCACGATGTTCGGTGCGTCCCCCTGGATGAGGCACAGCCAGGCCATCTGCTCGGCGGCCTTGCGCAGGGTTTCGGCTCCGGTGGCCGCGTCGCAGCTCTCCCAGCACGCTGCGAGCCTTCGGCGTGCTTCCTCCAGGCGCCCCGTGGTGAGGGCGAGATGCCCGAGCACGTACTGCTGCTCGACATCGGGTGCCATGTCGCGGACCGTCTGCTCGAGTTCGGCGGCTTGACTGACATCCCCGGCGAGCAGACGGTACTCGACCGCCTGGATCAGCCATCGCTCACGGAGGTCGCCCTGGGGTGAGACCCTGGCGGCGGCGATCGCCGCCGCTGCGGCCGCCGCCCAGGCACCCTTCTCGGCCTCCTCCGTGGCGAGGCGGATGAGTTCGTCCGTGAGCTCCCCGTCCGGTGCGACGGCGGCGTGCACCCGGTGCTGCAGTGCGGCGTACCTGTCCTCGGAGCAGGCGGCCGCCCGGTGGTGCAGGCGGGAGCGTTCGGCTGGCCCCAGCCCCCGGTAGACGGCCGCCCGCAGCAGCGGATGAGGGAAGGCGACCCTGAGCACCGCGTCGGCGGGAGCCTCCTCCAAGAGGTCGTACGTCATTGCCTCCGTCAGCGCGCCCATCGGGTCCGGCACCGCTCCCACCTGTGCCGCCTGGTGCAGGGCGCAGGACAGGCCGAGGACGCTGGCGGCCTCGACCAGGTGGCGTGCGGCGGCACCGCAGTGGGCGAGCCGTGCGGAGACGAGCCGCTCATACCGGCGGGGAGCAGGCAGGACGGTGTGACCACCGAGAACGTCCGCGGGGACCTGCTGCAGCAGTGCCTTGGTGTGTAGCGGGTTTCCGTGCGTGTGCTCGCGCAGCCGGGCGATCGCCCAGCGAGGCAGGGCGGACGCTCCGGTGGCCGCGTGGAGCGCGACGATGTCCTGTAGGGCAAGGCCCTTCAGCGTCAGCTTCAGCGTGGTGTCGTCGTGGAGGATGCGGTGCAGTCCGTGGGGCATCCTGGGGTCATGGGCGTCCCGTGTCAGCAGCACCGCCAGCAGCCGGTCCCTGCGCAGCCGCCGCAACGCGAAGGTGAGAGCGTGCAGTGAGGGGGTGTCGGCCCAGTGGACGTCGTCGATCAGTACCACCACCGGGGCACGGCTCTGGGCCTGGCCCAGGGCCTCCAGGAGCAGGGCACCGACGGCGATCGGGTCCGCCGTAGCGGCGCGCGTGCCGAGGGACGGCTCACTCAGACCTTCCGGCACGTCGGGCAGTTGCGGTACGAGCTGTGCGACGAGACCGTAGGCGAGCTCCGTCTCCAGCTCCTCACCGCTGGCCCTGACCACGCAGCACTCCGCGGCGGCATCGGACAGGAAACGGCGGGCCAGTGAGGTCTTGCCGATGCCGGCGGGGCCGTCGACGAGCACGACCTGGGGCGCGCCGCGGGCCGCCGCCTCCAGTCGGCCCGTCATCCTGCTCAGTTCCTCCTGCCTGCCCAGGAACAGAGAATCTGGTGTCTGCCGCGGCAACTCGGCCCCTCCCCACTTGCAACCCGACCCCGCGTACGCCACCACGTGCGAACCTCGGTGGAAGGTTCTTCCCCGCCGGCGTCTTCACCCGACCGGGTGACTCCAGCGCGCGGAGCGGGACCGGGAGGCGGGAAGGGGAGTCAGCGCGTAACGGACCAGGCCGCAGTTCCTGGACCGCACCGCTGGACGCCCTGCGTCTGCTGCCGGGGAACGACGCCGCCACGGTCACCGTCCGGCAGATGCGCGAGCTGACCGAGCGGCTGATCAAGGCCGGACAGTGGACGGACGGCGAACCGCACATCCTCATCGTGGTGGATGCGGGTGATCAAGGCCGGAGAGTGGACGGACGGCGAACCGCACATCCTCATCGTGGTGGATGCGGGATACGACCTGCCCCGGCTGGCCCACCTGCTGGCAGATCTGCCGGTGCAGGTGCTGGGCAGGATGCGCTCGGACCGTGTCCTGCGCCGGGCGGCACCGCACCGCGAACCTGGCACCCGCGACCGCCCACCGCGCCACGGCGGCGACTTCGTCTTCGGCGACCCGGCCACCTGGAACGGTCCTGATGCGGCGACCATGACCGAGACCCGTCTGTATGGCACGGCCACCGTCCGGGCCTGGGACCGACTCCACCCCAGGCTGACCCACCGCTCTGCATGGGTCTTCCAGCTCGGCCCTCTGCCCGTCATCGAGGGCACCGTGATCCGTCTGCAGGTCGAGTACCTGCCCGGCGGCGCGACCCCGAAGCCGGTGTGGCTGTGGTGGTCGGGCACCGATGCCACCGCCTCCAGGTCGCCCTGCTCTGGCAGGTCTTCGTGCGGCGCTTCGACATCGAGCACACCTTCCCGCTGCTCAAGCAGACGCTGGGCTGGACCTGCCCGAAGCTCCGCACTCTTGAAGCGGCTGACCGGTGGACCTGGCTGATCCTCGCCGTCTACACCCAGCCGCGGCTGGCCCGGCCGCTGGCCGCCGACCTGCGCCGGCCGTGAAACCGAGCCCGCCGGACAGACTCACCCCTGCTCGCGTTCGCCGCGACTTTCGGCACCTCCGCCCGCAGACCGCCTGCCCCGCCAGAGCACCGAAACCCTCCCGCCCCGGCCCGGACGACCACCCGGACGAAAGCACACCGGCCCGCCTCGCGCCACGACGTGCACACAGTCCGCAACCCAGGCACTACGAAACAGCGAACGAAGAAGTCAACAACCCCACGACCACGCCGCACAGGTTAGGGATCAAGCTGGCCGCCCTCGCCGCTTCGACGCCGCGTCGTCGCCCTTCCGGACGCGCCCTGTCAGGGCCTTGATGGATCATCGCCAGGATTCGGCGGTCCAGAAGCGGGCGGTGCCCTCAGCCGTTGCGGCCAGTGTGCTTCCGTCCTCACTGAGTGCGAGGTGGTTTACGTCCGCGACGTGGCCGGTGAGATCCGCTACTTTCCTTCCCCGGCCAGTCCCCGGGACCAGGCCTGTGTCCCACACCCGTACCTCGTTGTTCCGGCTGGCTGCGAGACGGGTACCGTCGCCACTGAGTGTGATCCGGAAGTAGTCCTGCAGATCGATGTGGGACCGCCCCGATGCGTCGATGGTCGGGACGTCGTCCGCGTCGACGGCACCTGCGAGGTCCCACCGTCTGACGAGGACAGCGCGTGATGCCAGGCCGCCCGGGCTGCATACGGTCAGCCGAGTGCCGTCCTCGTTCAGCGCGATGTGCCGTTCGAACTGCTCGTCGGGCAGCCACGCCAGGGCGACGGGAGCGTCTTTGACGACGTCCCAGACCAGCAGGCAGCGTCTACCCTCAAGGGCCAGGCGCGTGCCGTCGCCGCTGAGGGTGACGGATTGCTCGATGTCGTACTCACAGCGGTGACTTCTGTCTTGGTAGTCGTGAAGGTGAACAGGCTTCGGGTGTCCGAGATGCTCGCCGGTGTCGGCGTCCCATGCGTGAATCGTGCCCTCTTGGTAGGCCACGATTCGGCCGGCGGCTGTCTGCGTGAGGCTCGAGGGTCCTTCCGCCGACGGCAGCCGTGGGTGGTGCCGCGCTCCCGTCCGCACCCCCGTCTCAGTCTTCCAGCGGGTCACTTCCCCGCTCGCGAGGGTGATCGCGGTCGAGCCGTCCGGGCTGAGCACCATGCCGTCGATGTCACCGGTGATCGAAGTCGCCTGCGAGGTGTCGCTGGGCAGTGCCTTGCTCAGTATCAGGCACAGCGCCACGATGACCACGGCGACCGTCACGGTCAGCCGACGCCGCCGCCGGGTGACGACGCTCGGATCGGGCGGCTCACGATCCTCGGCGAGCGACCGGCTCGCCAACCGCTCCTGCAGACGGACATGCCTGAACTGATAGGTCCCACCGGACTGGCGCAGCAGCTGCCGTAGCCTCGCGTCGGCGAGAAATCCCATCAGACGCCACGGAAGCCGGCGCTGCGCTGCGAGAACCAGACGCGTCAGAAGGAACCGCGGCCAGGCCCTCGTCAGCAGGACCAGAAGCGCGAGGACAGTTCCGGCTCCGCACAGACACATCGTCACGAGCAGGCCGCCCAGGTCGTCGAACGCCAGGCCGGCGACGGCCTCCTCGATGATCGGCTCGTGGGACCAACCGGTGGCGACCGCCACGATGACGAGGTCCGCCGACACCACGATCGCCAGCAGGGGGACCGCCGAGAGGGACAGCGTCGTTCCGGCACACAGCGCCGCGGTCAGGGACGACTTGCGGTCCTGGACGAGGAAGTCCAGTGGGTCGGCCCGGCTCGAGCGTTCGGGGGGCGCGTCGAGCCAGTTATGCACGGCCAGCGCCAGACCGATCGACGAGGCGACCGCCAGCAGCGTGCTGATCCCGCTGAAATAGTTCCGTACCGCGTCGGCGGACCACCCGGTGTCGATCGAGATGGTCACGGCGCCCGCGGCCATCAGGGGCAGGGCGGGAATCGCGGTCAGCGCGAGTCCAGTGGCGTAACCGCGGCGCAGTCGGCCCAAGGATCCGCGTACCGCGAACGACAGCCGACCGGGGGGCCGTTCGGGGGCTGCGAACCAGGTGAACATGGCCAGGACGGCGAACCCGCCTCCGGTACCGGCACCGGTGGCGAGGACGTCTTCGGCCGTGGTCGTCGGCATGAGGGCGGCCATGGCGCTGGCCCCGAGCAACACGATCATTCCCAGCCCGATACCGATGGCGGGTCCGGCCCAAAGGGACAGCAGGCGGCCGCTCATCAGCCACCAGGTGAGGTCGCGTTCGCGGTACTGGTGCAGGTACCTGGCCAGGTACGTGAGCCAGCGCTCTGCCTCATCGGCCTGAACTCGCCAGTCCGGCCCGGCACTGGACAGCTCGCCCGGTGCCTGCCGGGGCGCGTAGGCCGCGACGATCACGCGGTCGACGAGGTGGTCCTCCACCTCGTGTCTACTGCCGTGGTCCAGCAGACCGGCCGGCGCCTCGGGGCAGTGCTGGTAGACGGTCCGGGCCAGGGACAGCATCAGCGGGGTCGACAGCGCTGTGGACACAGCGCTGTCGGGCTCCGTCTCCAGTCGCTCGTAGACCTCGCTCCAGTCGGTGGCCTCCGGCCAGTCGACGGCACTCAGGTAGGCGCGAGCGTCCGACGCGGGAACCGGCCGGACCTCCACCACCGGCGCCCGACGCAGGACCGGCGCACCGCCCGCGATCACGTCCTCGTACTCTGTCGATCGACAGGTCACCACGACCCCCCGCCCGTCACCACACGCGAGATTGATGCCGCGGACGGCGCTGCGTCGTGCCGACTCGGGCATCTCGTCCAAGCCGTCCAGCACCGGCAGCAGCAGGCGTCGGTCGAGCAGACGGCGTGGGACCTCGGGACGACCGTTGTAGTAGGCCGTGGCGAGCGACTGCACGATCCAGTCGTCCAACGACTCGCTCACCGGGTCCCAGCTCGAGACCGACAACAGAACGGGTACCGCGACGCCGCTCTCACGGTTTCCCAGAAGGCCCAGCACAAGCATGATGGCCAGCACGGTCTTGCCCGCTCCGGGCTCGCCGAGTACCACAAGACGTCCGCTGGGGATCTGCCGGTATCCGTCACCCAGTCGACGAATCGCCTCGTCGAAGCTGCCGTGGAGGCGGCCTTCGAGGGCCTGGGTCCGGATCCGGGTGCCGCTGGAACCCGCGATGGAGTTCGGGGTGTCCGCGACGGACCGCTCGGTGGCAGACCACACCAGTGGGATCACCGACGGGTCACGCAGTCTGCGGGCCCCCACCTCGTCGTCCCATTGGCCCCGGAGCGTCTCGGCGAGGATGTCTGCCAGTTCTCTCTCGCTCGTCGGAGGGGGTGGCTGCAAGAACGGGGCCAACGCGAGCGCCAGCCCCGCGACGGACACAGCCAGTCCGGCCACGCCTGTAATCTGACCTGCGGTATCGCTGCTGGAAACACCTATCCAGGCGAAGACCCCCAGGGACATCACACCGAGCAGAACGAGAAGTAGCTTGCCGGCGCGCTGTCGCTGCTCGTGTTCCGGAAGACGCATCACCCAGCGGATTCTGACGGCTTCGCAAGCCGACATGTGCCGTCATGGCAATTTGGGCCATATGAACACCGCCTTTTCCTGAATTGCCGCATTCGAGGCAGGGAAATGGTCGAGCTTCGACATCGGCGAATGAGCTCCCCGTCCTGCTGCAGTGGAACGACGAAGGCAACCGGCAGGCGATCCCGGACCTGTTCGACACCTTCGCCCCGTGCCACCCCGCCGTCGCAAGGTGAGCTCCGGACAGGTGAAGGCCGTTTGGACGGCTATCGGAGCCCCACCGCCCAGGATCAGCTTCCGCGCCTTGCCGATCCCCGCGGTGATGAGTCCCTCACTGTGCCGGCTGTCGCCGCGGTGTGTCCGGCCGCGACGGCTGCCCATCCCGGGACGGACAGTTCCTGCACCCAGAACAGCCCGTTCCGCGAGGGGATCAGGGGCACTTTTTCCCGAACTTGACCGCACCGAACTCGACGGGCAGCCTCTTCCTGTTCGTACTGGCATTCGGAGCCTGGTTGCAGACCTGCCAGTTGGACTCGACGAGGATGAAGCGGGCGTCGCCGGACGCGTCGGTGACGGTGATCGATGTGCTGGAGTCGAGCGTGTGGCGAGCGGCCTTCACACTCTTGCCCGCAAAGTTCGGCATCGTCCCACCCACGGCGCTGGGCTCCGCTTGGTCCTCGGCAGGGCAGCCCTCCTTAAGCTTCACCGCCCCGAAGTCGAGCTCCGTGTCCGTGGAGACCTTCGCGTCGGCGGCCGGCTCCTGGGAGCAGACCTTCCAGTCACGGTCCAGGATCTGCATACGGGCACGGCCGAGAGCGTCGTGCGAGGTGAGCCTGTGAAAGCCCTGCTCCTGGCCTGTCGTGGGGCTAGTGAACAAGCATGTTCGTCGTGGACGCCGTACGGCCGCTCACGGCAACCATGCGCAGCGCTGATGGGCACGGCCCGACACGCCGCAGCCGGGACCGGTGGCGCGCGGTCAGACGCGGGTGGGCTGCGGGGTGAAAGCGCGCTCCAGGAGGGCATAGAGGGTGGCCTGCTCCTCGGCGCTGAGGTTGTCCAGGCCGGCGCGCGTGGTGTGCATCTTGCCGCGGATCAGGTCGATGGTGCGTTCGCCCTCGCCGGTGAGGACGACGTTCTTGACGCGACGGTCGGTGAGGCTGGGCTCACGGCGCACCAGACCGCGCTTCTCCAGCCGGTCGACGATCCCGGTCATGTTGGACGCGTCGCAGCTCAGGATGGAAGCCAGGACGCGCATCGCGGCGGGACCGCGGCGCAGGACGTTGAGCGTCTTGCCCTGGCTGGCCGTGAGGTTCTCGCTCGCCGCGGCCACCGTGAAATCGCCGTAGTAGGCACCGAGCGACACCGAGAGCAGCTCCATGAGCTGCGCCGTGTCGACACCGCGGGTTCCTGTCATGTGAGTCACCCTAAGCCAGGAAGCTTGACCATCTCAAATATCGCGGGATACGGTCTGGCCCATTGCTTGAAGTTGTCAAGCATCGAGGTTCTCAAACAGTTAGGCCAGAGCTTCCGTGTCCCACGCAACGCACGCAGCGTCGACGAGGCCCTCCGGGCACACCGGGATCGTCCTGGTCCTCGGGCTCGCCGCGATGGTCGTCTCGATGATGCAGACCCTGGTGGTCCCGATCCTGGGCATCATCCAGAGCGACCTGAAGGCCACCACGGCGAACGTGAGCTGGGTGACCACGGCCACCCTGCTGTCGGCCGCCGTGTTCACCCCGCTGCTCGGCCGCTTCGGCGACCAGCACGGCAAGAAGCCCACGCTCGTCGGCGTGCTGATCGTGATGATCGCCGGGTCAGTGCTCGCCGCCACCACGACCTCGCTGACGTGGCTGATCGTCGGGCGGGTGATGCAGGGTGCGGCGACCGCGATCTTCCCGCTCGCCCTCTCCGTGCTGCGTGAGGAGATCCGGCCGGAGAAACTGCACGGAGCGATGGCGCTGGTCAGCGGAACCCTCGCGTTCGGCAGTGGATTCGCCCTGGTCGGTGCGGGCCTCCTCACCCGGGGCTCCGACCCCGACTACCACCGGGTCTTCTGGCTGGCCGCCGTACTCGCCGTGGTGGCCCTGGCAGGCGTACTGATCACGGTGCCCGCCTCCCGGACGAAAGCCGGCGGACGCACGGACTGGCTGGGCGCGCTGACCCTGGGAATGCTGCTGGTGCTTCTGCTGCTGCCAATCTCGCAGGGGCACGAGTGGGGCTGGACGTCCGGCCGTACGCTCGGCGCCTTCGCCGGTGCGGTCGTCATGACGGGTGTGTGGGTCCTCACCGAAAGCCGGGTCAAGGACCCGATGGTGGACATGAAGATGTTCGTCCACCGGCCCGTTCTGTTCACCAACCTGGCGGGCCTGCTGCTGGGCTTCGCGATGTTCACGCACTTCATCGGCGTCTCGTACCTCGTGCAGATGCCCGAAGACCTCGTCGGCTACGGCTTCGGCGCGTCCGTCCTCGCCGCCTCCGTCGTCTACCTGCTGCCGACCACGCTCGTTTCCCTCGTCGGCGCCCAGTTCGGCGGCGTACTGGTGGGCAGGCTCGGCGCACGCTTCACGCTGGCCGCCGGGGCCTGCTTCGGGTTGCTCGGCTTCACCTGGCTGACCACCGCACACGACACCACTGCCTCGGTCATCGGCGCGGGCGTGATCATCGGTCTGGCGATCAGCTTCGGCTACGCCTCCATGCCCGCGCTCATCGTCGCCGGCGTCCCGGCCCACCAGACCGGCATCGCCAACGGCATCAACTCGATCTCCCGCTCCGTCGGCAGCGCTGTCGCGAGCGCGGTGATCACATCGCTCCTGGCGTCGAAGTCCGTCCCGCTGCCGGCCGGCATGCCCGCCCTTCCCCAGGAAAGCCAGTTCACGCTGAGCTTCGCCCTCGCCGGAGCCGCGTTCATCCTGGTCACCGCTGTCGCTCTCATCGGGCTCAGGACGCCATCCACGCCTCGCACTCCCGTGATGCGCAAGCTCGCCACATCCGAGACGGCGGAGCTCGCGGGGGCCAAGTCCCGGGCCAAGTCAGCGTGAACGGCAGGCTGCTCGAGCCCTGACCGGGCGAGGTGGTTGATACCTGCCGGATCCGAACCCCTCTCCCGCAGGACGGGCTACGAGGCCCGGAGAAGACCAGCTCCCCCGGTCGCGCAGCACCGGCAGAACGCAACTCCCCCCGTATGACGGCGGTCCGACCCGCCGTCACCTCCATCCCTCACCCCTGGAAAGGCACCCACGATGAAGCCCCTGGACCGCCCGGCACACGGAGCCGCAACGGTCGACCACCGCGCCGCGATCGCGGTGGAGACCACCCGATTCGTCGCGGCGCTCGAGGACGCCGACCTGACGACCCCGGTTCCGAGCTGCCCCGACTGGACACTGGCCGACCTGGTAAGGCACACCGGCAGCGTCCAGCGCTGGTTCTCGAGCCTCCTGCACGCACGCGTTCAGGAACCCCCGCGCAAGCGGGAGGTGGACCTGCGGCTCCCGGACCGGCAGGAGGAGTATGCCGAATGGCTGGCTGAGAGCGCGACCGTGGCCGCCCAGGCCTTCGCCGCCACCGACCCGGAACTCCCCATGTGGGCATGGGGCGTCGACCAGCACGCCCGTTTCTGGGTGCGCCGGATGCTCTTCGAGACGCTGTTGCACCGGGTCGACGCCGACCTGGCACTCGGTCGCCGGCCCACGATCGACCGCCCTCTGGCGGTCGACGGTATCGACGAGTTCCTCGTCAACCTCCCCTTCGCCACCTTCTTCGCACCCGACGTCGCCAACCTGCGCGCTCCCGACAAGGCCATCCGCTTCCAGGCGAACGACGGTGACGGCGACTGGTCCGTCCGCCTGAGGCCCGACGGCTTCGGACTCGAGGCGAGCCCCGCCTCGACCGACACCGCCGACGCAACCATCCACGGAACCGCAGCCGATCTGCTGCTCCTCCTCTACGGCCGCCTGCACCACGACGCGACGGCCTTCACACACGACGGAGACAAGGACCTGCTGACGCACTGGTTCATCAACTCCGCCTTCTAGGGTCCGCCTTCAAAGATCATCGGATGGTAGATCATGGTGTCGTGGTACGCCGTGATGAACTAACGGATCAGCAGTGGGAGTTGCTCGTTCCGCTGATACCGAGGGCCGCCACGGGTCGGCCGCGGGTGTCGGACCGGCAGGTCGTCAACGGGATGGTCCACAAGATCCGGACAGGAATCTCCTGGCGTGACCTGCCCAAACGCTACTGGCCGTGGCGGACGGTCCACACCCGTTTCCGCAGCTACGCCGTGGACGGCGTGGTCGCTCGGGCCCTGCGACAGATCCAGGCCCGGGCGGACCCCGCAGGCGCATCGTCGAGCGCTGCTTCAACCGGCTCAAGGGCTTCCGCGGGATCGCCACCGGATACGAAAAGACCGCCACCTCATACGAGGCAGCGGTCAGTCTCGCGTCGGTCCTGCTCTGGGCAAGATCCGTTTGAAGAGGGACCCCAGTCCCCTGGCACCGGCCAAATGATGTCGGCGAGTTCGCGTTCCCATGCGTCGAGAGCGCAGGTACCCAAGGTCTTCGCTGGGCTTTGCCCGGGGTCCGTGACGTGTCCTGACCGGGTCAGGACGGGCCGGTGGAGCCGATGGCCGGACAGGCCCATCCCGGCCGGAACAACCCCCAGGTAGCGGAAGTCCGACGTACGATCAGACCTCCGATCCAGGCGTCAGTCCTGCTCAGGGAAACGGCTCGCCAGGAACTGCTCGAACGTGACCTTGCCCACGGCCCGCTCCGGCGCGAGATGCCCACCCGCGCGGAACCCGTGGTAGGCCGTGCCGGCCAGGCGCACGTTCAGCATGGGACGGCGCCGTCCGCTCGCGCGCAGATAGGCCTGAGCCAGCTCCGGAAAAGTACGGACCTCGGGGCCGCCCATGTCCGGCACCCGCCCCGTGGGCTCCCCGGTGGCGATCTCGGCCAGCCGGGCAGCGACCTCCGCCGCCTCGATCGGCTGGTCGGCGACTCCCGCCGGGAGCAGCAGGACCGGCAGTTTGGCCAAGCCCTGCAGGAGCCGCAGCACCAGGTCGTGGAACTGCGTCGTCCGTAGCACGCTCCACCCGAGACCCGACTCCTCGATCAGCCGTTCGACGGCGAGCTTGGTTCGGTAGTAGCCGAACGGCACACGGTCGACGCCGACGATCGAGATGTACACCAGATGCGGCACCCCGGCCTGGCGGGCCGCCTCGATCAGATTGCGGGCCGCCCGCTCGTCACCGCCGCGCGGCGACGTCGCACAGTGCACGATCGTGTCCACGCCCGCGACAGCCGCGGCCAAGCCTGTGCCCTCACGAAGGTCCACGGCATACGGCTGGGAGTGCCGGCTCAGCACTCGCACCTCGTGCCCCTCCGCGCGCAGCCGCTCGGTGAGGAGCCTGCCGAGCGTTCCAGTGCCGCCAGTCACCAGGATCGTGGTCATCGCAGTTGGTGTCCCTTCGGTGGGCGTGCGCTCCCCGGTGGAGCGCACGTCATCCGCTGGGAACCGACGACCGCCCGCAGATGTGACAGCTCCCCGGTGATCCCACTCCCCCGCGGGTCACCCCCCGGGAGACATCGCGGCGAACTGCCGGCCCGCGAACACGAGTTTGTCCGGGTTCACGACGACGTGCACCTGGACTATGCCGCTGTCGCGCAACGCGAAGGACGCGACGGCGACGAGCCGCCGCGCCGCGTGCACCACCAACGCCGACGCGCCGTTGACCTCGGCGACGGTGAGGGCCAAGCCGCCTGCGAACCGTTGCACGCCGCCCAGGAAGCGCATGACCTTTCCCGGCCGACGATGGGACGCAGGGCCGCGCTGACCTTGCCGCCGCCGTCGCTCCACCAGATAGCGTCTTAGGCGAGCAGTCTCTCCAGTCCGGCCAGGTCTCCCTCACGAGCCGCCGACACGAAGGACTCGACGAGCGCGCGCTGCCGCCCGAGCGTGGGCTCGAAGCGGGTGCGCGCCGCCGCTACGTGCTGCACCGCCCTGCGGTACAGCTGGCGGCAGTTGGCCTCACCCAGATCGAGCACTTCGGCGATGTCCCGGTGGCTGTAGGCGAATGCCTCACGCAGGACGTAGACCGCGCGCTCAGTCGGCGTCAGTCGCTCCAGCAGCATGAGCAGGGCTGCCGACACGGCGTCACGCTGCTCCGCGGACTCCAGCGGGCCAAGCGTCCCGTCCTCGGTGAACACGGGCTCCGGCAGCCACGACCCCACATACCGCTCGCGCTGCACACGGGCCGAGGTGAGTCGGTTGAGGCAGAGGTTGGTGACGACCTTGGCGAGCCAGGCCCCAGGGTGTCCGATCGCCGCACGGTCGGCGCTACGCCAGCGCAGGTACGCCTCCTGGAGGTATCCTCCGCGTCCTCGGCGGAACCAAGCAGTCGGTAGGCGAGGCCGAACACGCGGGGGCGGTGGGAGGTGAACTCCTCGGCGGTGCCGAACGCTGGCGTCATGCGCCCAGGATGTCAAAGGCGCGGAACCAATCCGGCACGGTCCCCCGGCCGGGGCACTGTCTGTCGATCAGGAGCGACAACGCCTCGTATCGGCGGAGAAACGGCTCGGCCGGTGCTCAGCGAAGAGATCATCGTGTGGGGATGTCTGAGAAGCCCGTTGCCATACCGATGCTGCGGGCCCCCTGGTGACTCCGGTGATCATTGGTGTGGTACCTCTCCCGCCGACCGGCGCACCCCCGCCGAAGCGCCGCACGTGGGCCGCTGAGCCTCCAGGAACCCTGGAGCGAGGCAGAGGCTGGACGCCCCAGCGCTGCGGCGGACGGCGGGGGCAGCTGGGTCCCGACGGGACGGCTGCTGGATCGCGCCGCGTGGTCACGGGCGTGCGCAGGGCGCCTCGGCGGGTCGGTCCTGCGGCCGGTGCTGCGCTCATCCACCTGCCGGGGTGAAGCGGACGTCCAGGCGCGTGAGGCCACGGAAGTTGAGACTGCGCTGCCACTGCGGTTCGGGGCCGTCGAGGCGAAGGCCGGGGAACCGGGTGAGCAGTGCGCCGAGCGCGACCTCGCCTTCGAGCCGGGCCAGCGCCGCGCCGAGGCAGAAGTGAGGGCCGTGTCCGAATGCGATGTGCCGTGTGCCGGACCGTTCGAGATCCAGTACGTGAGGGTCCGGAAAGGCGGCGGGGTCGCGGTTGGCGGCGCCGCACACAAGGAGCACGGTCTGCCCCGCAGCGATGGTGCGTCCAGCCAGCTCGAGGTCATGGCGCGCCCGTCGGAGCAGCAGATGCACCGGGGCGTCGTAGCGCAGAAGTTCCTCAACGGCGGCGGGCATCAGGTCGGGGCGCGTGCGCAACCGGTCGGCGGCGTGCGGGTGGCGCAGCAGAGCGAGGGTCGAGTTGCCGATGAAGTGGGTGGTGGTCTCGTGGCCGGCGATGAGGAGCAGGGCACAGTTGGCGAGGAGTTCGTCGAGGTCCTGGCCGGTGTGCTGCGCCTGTGCGGTCAGCAGTCGGCCCAGGGTGTGCGGAGTGGAGGTGTCCTGGTGTGAGAGGAGAGTGCGGAGGTAGTCGAGTGTGGACGCCATGCTCTGCGAGGCCGTGCGATGGGCGTCGGCGTCGAGGCGGGAGTTGCCGATGGCCTCGGCGATCGGGGCCGACCACGCGGCGAGGGCGGGGCGGTCCTGCTCAGGCACGCCGATCAGGTCGCAGATCACGGTGAGAGGCAGAGGGCGGGCCAGGTCGGCCATGACGTCCATCCGGCCAGTGGGCGCGGCCTGCAGGAGGAGCCGGTCGACTGCTTCCTCGATCCGGGGGCGCAGCGACGCCACCGCCCGGGGTGTGAACGACTTGCCGATCAGGGACCGCAGCCGGGTGTGGTCGGGAGCGTCGCTGTAGAGCATCTGCCGGCTCAGGACTCCAGCCAGCGGGCGCAGTTCCTCGCAGACGGCACCGATGTCGGGGTAGCGCACCGACGACAGCCTCGGATCGGCCGCGGCGCTGCTGACCAGTGCGTGCGAGGTCGCGATCCAGGCGTCCAGATGGCGGTCGAAGAAGAGTTCGTCGGCACTTCGCAGCTCGTCGTAGAAGTCGTAGAGACGCTCTTGGACAGAAGGACGAAAGGCCCGCAGCAGCGTAGGAGTTGTGCGCATTGTCAGATGCTAGGGATTTCGCCGAGGCACGGGACGGTTTCGCCGACTTTTGGATCGATCGGATACTCGCCCTGTAGGGACAGCCCCGCAACAAGGCACGCATCTCCCGCAGCACGTCGTACGGCCGCTGGGCGGGTGTGCTGCCGGGGGCGCCGAGGTCCCCGCGGGCGGAGTCGAGTAGGACAATTGAGGTGACTTCAGCAGGCCGTGCAGTCGTCGCAGGATCTGGCATGTGGCTGTGGCGACTATTTCGTCCGCAGCATGAGGGCGTGTCGGGTGTTGTCCCCGTAGACGCCGGTCTCGTCTCCGCGGATGCCGTATGCATTCTGGAATCGGGCCACTGCCCGCCGGACCTCCGTGTCGTAGCGGCCGTTGATGGCGCCTCCGTCATAGATGTGAGGGATCTGGAGCAGACGTACCTGCAACTCGTACACACCGTGGCCGGTGTCGCCTGGGCGCAGTAGTCCGGTGCCCGGGGTCTCGGGCAGCGAGGCGTTGCCGGGAGCCGGCTGGTTCGGTTGCCCGTTCGGTGGGGACGGGGCTGCAGGTGCCGGATTCTCTGGCAATGGCCGGTCCGGCTGCTCCAAGTACGCGGGCGGCGTCGCCGGTGCGGAGTCGCCGTTGCTGAGCAGCGAAGAGGCGAGGACCAATCCGCTCACGGCGCCCAGGCCGAAGACTCCGGCGAGCCGGCTGTGTCGCCGGTCGGTGAAGCGGCGATGTCCTGGGCTTCCCCCGGGCCCAGGGGGGCGGACCGGTTCTGGGCGCGGTGGCGTCTGGGAGGGCGGGGCGGCGAAGCGGTTCGGCTGCGCGGCCCGCGATGGGTAGGTCGAGTCCTCAGTTGAGTCGGTCCATCGGCGCGCACGGTCCTGCAGAGCGACTGGGGGCGGCGGGAAAGCTGCCGGCGGTTCGGCCTGCGCCGGGCCCCCGCCGCGCGCAGTGGGTGGCTGTCCCGCCTCCCGTGGTGCGACCGCCTCCTGCCGCACCCCGCGTGACCACAGCGGCTCGACCACGGCGTTCCCGGCGGCCGGCCGGTCCCAAGCGGGTTGAGGCGCGTCGGCAGACGGTGGGAGGCCTTGCGGACGGACCGGAACCAGGTCGGGCCGGGATCCCGGGCCCTGCGTCCCTGGCTGCGGTGGCGACAGGGACGGGACGGGATGGGTGGGGCTGCCGTATCCGGCTGTTGCGCTGGGGCGGTCCAAGGACGGTGACGGGCTTTCGAGCCCTTGGTGCTCCTTCACCGCGTAAAGATCGGCGCGAGCGGCATCCAGGGCGTTCAGAACTGCCTGAAATGAATCCTGGATCTCTTGGGCGGACTCGCGCCCCCAGTTGAGAGCCCGTGGCGGTTCGGCCTCGTCGAATCCCATCGGTAGTCCTCCTCGACCAAACAGGTCCGGGGCGGGGCGCCACCACGGCCCCGCGTAGCGCTCCGTGGAACGCGCGCCGGCCACTCCAGTGGTCTGCTGAACTGGCCGGTCAACGCCGGAGATCGGGCGATATCGTCTGCTGCTGAGCCGGACCGCGGACGTGTGCCTACGGTTTCCTTGTCGAGCCATACGCACTCGGCGTGGCGTTGTCTCAATCCTTTGGCGGGTGATCGCCGCATCTCTCGGCTTCGAGGCGTCCGAGCCGCCAGGGCCTGGGTCGGCTCAATAGAAGAAGAGAAGTCCTCGGCCACGACCGCGGATTGTGACCGCTCCCCCACGGCATCCCTGCCGCACCGACCGTGTGACGCGCCCTGTCCGGGCTGTCTGGCGGGCCCAACGGAGTCCTGCTCCTGCCCTGTTTGGGGATCAAAGACCGCGGATCATGTCTGCGCCCTTCTCCGCGATCATGATCGTCGGGGCGTTGGTGTTGCCCCGCACCACGGTGGGCATCACCGAGGCATCCACCACCCGCAGGCCGCTCACGCCGTGCACCCTGAGCCGGGAGTCCACGACGGGGCCGATGGAGCAACTGCTCGCCGGGTGGTAAAGAGTCTGCAAGTCGCGCCGGGCGAAGTCGAGCAGGCCGGCGTCGTCCGTGGAGCGCGGCACGCGGAAGTCGGCACGCCGGTGCTTGGCCAGGCTGGGCTGAGCGGCGATGTCGAGCAACATCCGCAGTGCCCGGATCATCGTGGCGCGATCCTCCTCGGTGGCCAGGTAGTTGTGCAGAACGCGCGGTTTGGCGCTGGGCAGGGCCGACCGCAGGGAGACCTTGCCCCGGCTCGTGGGGGCGAGGACGACCGCGCCGACCATGAAAGCGTGGTCGGCCACGGGGCTGATGCCCTCCTCGTGGAACATCACCGGGGTGGCGTGCACCTGGATGTCGGGAGCGTCCAGTCCCTCACGGGTGCGGTGAAATCCGCCGGCCTCGCCGACGTTCGAGGTGAGGGGACCGCGGCCCTCGGTCTCCAGTAGGCGGACGTTTTCCGGTGTCTCGGCGGTGAACAACGACTCGGTCTCGGTCAGGTAGCACAGACCGACATGCGGATGGTCCTGCAGGTTTTCCCCCACCGGGAGGTCGACGCGGGGCGTGATGCCGTGGGAAGCGAGTTCGCTGCCCGGGCCGATGCCGGAGAGCATGAGCAGCTGCGGGGAGTTGTAGGCGCCGGCCGACAGCACGACTTCCCGTTCGGCTCGTAAGGGCAGCAGTTCGCCGTCCCGTTCCACCTCGACACCGGTCGCACGGTCGCCGTCCAGGAGTACGCGGGTGCACGTGACGCCGGTCAGCACCTCGAGATTGGGCCGGGACAGGGCCGGCCGCAGATAGGCGTCGGCCGTGCTGCAGCGCAGACCGCCTCGCTGGGTGAGGTGGTAATAGCCGACGCCGTCCTGCTCTGGGCCGTTGAAGTCGCTCGTGTAGGGGTAGCCCGCCTCCTGTGCTGCCGTGACATAGGCGTCCGCCAACGGATGCCGGGAACGGCCCTCGCTGACCGTGAGAGGCCCGCCGGTGGAGTGCCAGGGCGACGGGGCGCCCCCGAAGTCTTCGGCGCGAAGGAAGTAGGGCAGGACATCCTGCCAGCTCCACCCGTCGGCGCCGCCGGCCGCCCAGGCGTCGTAGTCACGGCGATTGCCACGTATGTAGATCATCGCGTTCATGGACGAGCAGCCGCCGAGCATCCGGCCGCGGGGCAGATAGCGACGGCGGCCGTCCAGTCCCGGTTCGCACTCGGTGAGGTAACTCCAGTCGTACTTGGTCTGGAAGAGCTTGCTGAACGCTGCCGGGATGCGGATTTCAGGGGCGTCGTCCACGGGTCCCGCCTCGATGAGCAGAACGCGCGTGGTCTCGTCCTCGCTGAGTCGGCTCGCCAGCACGCACCCCGCCGATCCGGCACCCACGATGATGTAGTCGTACACCTGTCCCCCTCGCCCGACACGGCTCCTCGTCCCTTTCACCTAAGCCGCATTCGAGGGCGGATCACACCGCGCTACCGGCCAATTGCCCGAGCAGGTTCGCCTCCGGCCGAGAACCGAGCCCTGAGCCGACCCCACACTTCCCGTCACAGCGGCGCGCGCGGAGATCGCTACGCGTCAGGGGGGCGACGACCATCATGCAGGGAGCTGACGGCCTGCACCAGGGCGTGGGGGTCCTCCCAGTTCAACATATGTCCGGCGTCCGGCACGGTGATCAGTCGTGCGCCCGGTATGCCGGAGGCAAGGCGCCGGGCGTGGCTGGACGGCGTGCTGCGATCGGCCGAGCCGACCATGACGACGGTGGGGACCGCGATCTCGGCCAGGCGTGGATAGCGGTCTTCGCGGGCGAACGCCCGCACGATCGGTACGAGCGAGGCATGGGCCTGCTGCAGGAAGACCTCGAGGAAAACCTCGATCATCGCGGGAGAGGGGCGTTTGCCGCACTGGGCGGCTCCGAAGAGGATTCCGCATGTGCGGGTGCGGGCCAGCCGCTGGAGGATGCCCATCTCCAGCAGCGGGATCTGCAGCCGGTTGTGCGGTGCTCCGTCGTAGATGCGGCCCGCCCAGGTCGCGAACAGCACCAGGCCGCGCAGCCTCCGGGCGACGGCGGGGTGGTCGAGCACGGCTCGAAGGGCGAGGAACCCGCCCATGGAATGCCCGACGAGCACTGCGTCGCGTACGTCGAAGTGCTCCATGACCGCCACGTAGTCCTGCGCCATGGGGCCGGAGCCGATGCCGTCCGCACCCAGCGTCGACCCTCCGTGGCCGCGCTGGTCGAAGACGATGACACGGTGACCGCTGGCCACCAGGGTGGCCTGCACCAGATTCCACTCCAGGAGCGAGGCACCGTATCCGTGGGCCAGTACCACTGGTGGGCCTTCGCCCGCGACGATGGTGCGCAGCACCGTCCCGTCGGGGCGGGGAAGGAACGCTTCCTCGCCCTCGGGTTCGCGGCGGAGCCGTTCGTAGGGGACGGGGTCGGGCTGGCGTTCGATCCAGCCGGCCGCTGCCCGCGCCGCGATGGCAATGACGGCTCCCGCAGCGGCACCCCAGAGCAGCCGGACCTTCATCGCGATCCTCCGAATCCGCCCGCGTGTGGTGTCAGGCCGGGTCGAAGCGAGCTGACGGCGCCCAGTATGCATCTCAATTGGCCGCGCTACGCCGGCGATTGGGCGGATCGGCTCAGATGCGCTGCCGACACCACCGGCACATCCGGTTGAACAGGGACCGAGAGCGGCCGCCGCTCCACTCCGCAGACCTGCGCCTCTGACACACAACCGGTGCGCGCTGCGCCCTGCCGGCCCCTGCCGTGTGCGGCTCAACCGGGGAGGCGAAGGACCGAGCGGTGTGCGGGTGAGCGGCGCGAGCCGGTCCCCGTATCGGTGCGCCCGGCTAACGAGCGGTCGGGGCGCTTGCATGTGGCGGGGGCGTGGGGCAGCAGCGCCCAGGCGGTGGTGCCGTGCTGGGTGTGGTGCACTCCGGACCGCAGGGACAGTGCCTCGACCAGCCAGAAGCCCCGGCCGCACTCGGCCAGGCCGTTGTCCTCGGGCCCCGTGCGGTTCTGCCACACACCGGCGTCGACGACCTCGATCCACAAGTGGGACGCGCAGCATGCCAGTCGCAGCGTGACGTGGTGGGCGCCGCTGTGCTGAACGCTGTTGGTGACGTACTCCGACACCACGACGCTCGCCGCTTCGGCCGTTTCGTCCCCGAGGCGCCATGCCGTCAGCCGGTCCCGGGCGAACGCCCTGGCTGCCGCTACCGCACGCTTCTCGGCGGGGAGCGTGCAGCTCGCCGATGCCGAGGGGGTGTCGGGCAGGGGGACCGAGTGAGGCGCCGTCGGTGCTGCCGCATGCCGGTGCGGTACTGGGTGAAGGGCGGGCTTCACTGCTCAACTCTCTTCCTATGAGGACGAGATGCTCGGACTCTCAGACGACGATGAGGGCTTCCAGCGTGCGCGGACCGTGCACGCCCTCGACCCGGTCGAGTTCGATGTCACTGGTGGCCGACGGCCCGGAGACGAAGGTCAGTGGACGCACCGGATCCAGGGCGGAAAACACCTCCGGCACGGACGCCACGACCTGTCCGGCGCGTACGACGCACACATGGACGTCAGGCACCAGCGTCAGGGCGCGCCGGCCCTGGCCGGGGCCGCCGTCCAGGACAAGGGTTCCGGTCGTGGCGATGGCGGCGGCCACGGTCGTCACCACCGCTCGGGCCCGGTCCAGTTCGGCGACCGGAAGTCGGGGCTCGTCGGTCAGCACCCTGTCGGGGTCCAGCGCGGACCGCCACTCGGGCGGGAAGCCACGGGGTACCACGACGGAACCGGTGCCAAGGCCGGCCACCAACTGCCCCACGCGGGAGCCGACGTCCTGCGTGGACACGAGGTGCACCGACGCCCCGTACTCGGCGAGTCGTTCGGCGAGCAGTTCCACGGCCGCCGCCGACCCGGCCGGCTGCTGGCCGCCGCGAGAGTACTGGCGGGGCACCGGGACGTCCTGTGGACCCTCACTCGCGGGCACGTCGTCCAGGGCACGTCTGATCCGGTCCAGCACTTCGGTGCGCGCGTTCATCTCTGCCTCCTTCCGGCGTACGGTCATCGATGCGTCCTTTTCCACCAGGCGCTGAAGGTCTCCGCGGGCGGGACAGGGGCGTCGCGGGAGTCGGTCCAGCGGGACAGCGGGCCAGGCAGCCGGCCCACTCGCCCGCGCCGGGCCACCAGCCGTGCGGCCAGGGCTCCCGCTCGCTGCGCGGCCGTCAGACGCGAGGGACGGGAGAGCACCCAGCGTGCGGCGGCCATCGCCAGGCGCTCCGGTTTCGGCACGAGCCGCCCGCGCCCCTCCTCGACGATCCGGGCCCGCAGATGCACCAGGACCTCGGGAATGTCGATCTTGACGGGGCAGACCTCGTAGCACGCCCCGCACAGCGACGAGGCGTACGGCAGGGCACGGTCCACGTCCGAGCTGGTGCCCCGCAGTTGGGGACTGAGGACGGCGCCGATCGGGCCGGGGTAGACCGATCCGTAGGCGTGTCCGCCCACCCTCTCGTACACGGGGCACACGTTGAGGCAGGCGGAGCAGCGGATGCAGTTGAGTACCTGCCGGCCGACCGGGTCGGCGAGCGCATCGGTGCGGCCTCCGTCGACCAGCACCAGATGGAAGGCGCGGGGGCCGTCGTCGGCGGTCGTGCCGGTCCAGGTCGAGGTGTAGGGGTTCATCCGTTCCCCCGTGGAGGAGCGCGGCAGCAGCTGCAGGAAGACCTCGAGGTCCTGCCAGGTGGGTACGACCTTCTCGATCCCCGCCACCGAGATGAGCGTCTCGGGCAGCGTCAGGCACATCCGCCCGTTGCCCTCGGACTCGACCACGACCGCCGTCCCGGTCTCCGCAACCAGGAAGTTGACACCGGAGACGGCAACCTTGGCCCTCAGGAACTTCTCCCGCAGATGACGCCTCGCGGCGTCGGCCAGCCGCCTCGGATCGTCATCCAGGTCGGCCGGTGCCGCGGTGCCGTACGCGCCCATCGACCGCAGGAAGATCTCCCGGATCTCCGCCCGGTTGCGGTGGATGGCCGGGACCAGGATGTGGGAGGGCTGGTCCTGGCCGAGTTGCACGATCAGCTCGGCCAGATCGGTCTCGTACGCGTCGATGCCGGCGTCGGCCAGCGCCTCGTTGAGCCCGATCTCCTGCGTGACCATCGACTTGACCTTGACGACCTCCCGTTCACCGGTGTCCTGCACCAGGCCGACGACGATGCGGCGTGCCTCCTCGGCGTCGCGCGCCCAGTGCACCTTGCCGCCCGCCGCGGTCACCTTCTCCTCCACCTGCAGCAGATACCGGTCCAGATGGCGCAGGGTGCGTTCCTTGACCGCACGCCCGGCCTCCCGCAGCTGCTCCCAGTCGTCCTGCTCTGCGACGGCCGCCGCACGCCGGGAGCGGATGGTCCCGGTGGCACGGGCCAGATTGCCGCGCAGCTGGGAATCGCGCAGGGCGCTCGCCGCCGCCGTCGGGAAGGCCGGCATGCCCAGGAACGTCGCGTCGTTCACGAGGTCTTCGTCCTTTCGGTGCCGCGCGAGGAGGCGGGTGAGGGTTCCGCCGCGCCGTGTACTTGTGCTTTCTCCGTGGACGCGAGGATCTCGGCGAGGTGCATGACGTTCACTCCGGTGCGCAGGCGGGACAGGGCGCCGCCGATGTGCATGAGGCAGGAGTTGTCACCGGCGCACAACACGTCGGCTCCGGTGGCCAGGACGTGCCGTACTTTGTCCGTGCACATGGCCACCGACGTGTCGGCGTTCTTCAGGGCGAAGGTGCCGCCGAACCCGCAGCACTGGTCGGCCGCACCGAGTTCCACCAGGTCGATGCCGCGGACGGCGCGCAGCAGGGTGAGGGGCCGGTCGTCGACGCCGAGCATGCGCAGGGAGTGGCACGTGGGGTGGTAGGTGACCCTGTGCGGGAAGTACGCCCCGACGTCGGTGACACCGAGTACGTCGACGAGGAATTCGGAGAGTTCGTAGACACGCGGTGCGTCATGGACCGCGGCGGACAGCCGGTCGTCGCCGGACACCTCAGCGATCCGCCCGTGGTGCTCGCGCACCATGGCGGCGCACGAGCCGGACGGCGTGACCACGGCGTCGTAACCGGCGAAAGCCTCGGCGAAGCGCCGGACGAGCGGCACACAGTCGCGCTGGTAACCGGTGTTGAAGTGCATCTGGCCGCAGCAGGTCTGCTCCGGCGGGAAGTCCACACGGTGGCCCAGCCGCTCCAGCAGCGTCACCACAGCCCGTCCGGTGGCTGGGAAGAGCGTGTCGTTGAGGCAGGTGATGAACAGTGCGATCCGCATGGTTCCGTGAGTGGAGGGCACGGCGGGCGACGGCTTCTGTGCGGGTTTCAAGCTCATGGCAGCATCCAGGACAGGACGTTGGACTGGAGGTACACCAGCACGCACAGGGCCAGCAGGAGCATCAGGCTCCACTTGATCGCCGCCCGGAAGAGCTGGGACTCGCGGCCGATGAGGCCCACCGCGGTGGCGGCGATGGTCAGGTTCTGCGGGCTGATCATCTTGCCGACGACACCGCCAGAGGTGTTGGCCGCCACCAGCAGCGTCGGATCGAGTCCCGCCTTGTTCGCGGCGGTCTGCTGGAGCGTGGCGAACAGGGCGTTGGCGGAGGTGTCCGATCCGGTGACCGCGGTGCCCAGCCAGCCGAGGACGGGCGAGAGGAACGCGAACGCCGTACCGGCTCCGGCGATCCAGGTGCCGATGGTGATGGTCTGTCCGGACAGGTTCATCACATAGGCGAGTGCGAGGACAGCGGCGACGGTCAGCAGCGCCCAGCGCAGCTTGTGCAGCGTGGCGGTGAATTCCCGGGCGGCGGCCGCCGGGGTCACCCGGTAGACGGCGGCGATCACGACGCCCGACAGCAACAGCAGGGTCCCGGGCGAGGACAGCCAGGGGAAGGTGTAGACCGTGGTGGCCGACGCCTGGCCGGAGGCGGTGAGGACCTCGCCGTCCAGTCCGGGCCAGCCGAACTTCGCGTCGGAGGCGGCCAGGAGCTCCTTGAGGGGAGTCCACAGCTTGGCGAGCGAGAAGACCCCGATGATGATCAGGTAGGGCAGGAAGGCCATCAGGATCCTGGGGCCCTCGATCCGCTGAGTGGTGCCGGCCGTCGGGAGTGTTCCGGTCACGGCACTGCTGTCCGGCGCGGTGGGCGTTCCGGACGGCGCCACGGGCCGGTCGCTGTGCCCGGGGTTCGGCGGCTGTCCTGCCGAACCGTCCCCTTGCTCCTTCTCCGCCGCCTTGCGGAGATCGGTCCTGGCCTCCTCACCGCCCTGCGGTCGCCAGACACGGAGGAAGAGGACGACAGCGGCCAGGGCGAGCAGCGAGGCGATGATGTCGGTCAGCTCCACCGAGAGGTAGGTGGCGCTGACGAACTGAGCCAGTCCGAACACCGCGCCGCACACCAGGGCGACCGGCCAGGTCTGGCGCACTCCGCGGCGGCCGTCGACCAGGGCGACGAGAAGAAGCGGCACGAAGAAGGCGACCAGTGGTGTCTGGTGGCCGACGTATGCGCCGATCTCCGTGTACGGGATCTTCGTCAGGTTGCCGGCCGTGATGATGGGCGTGGCGATGGCGCCGAACGCGACGGGAGCGGTGTTGGCGACCAGCACGGTGACGGCGGCTCTGACCGGGGCGAAGCCGAGTCCCATCAGCATCACCCCGGTGATTGCCACCGGCGCGCCGAACCCGGCCAGGGCCTCGAGCAGTCCGCCGAAGCAGAAGGCGATGATGATGGCCTGGACGCGCGGATCGGCGCTGATCAGGCCGAAGGCCCGGCGCAGGTCCGCGAAGCGGCCGCTGACGACGGTGAGCTGGTAGACCCAGATGGCAGTGACGACGATCCACATGATCGGGAACAGCCCGAAAGCCGCTCCTTCGCTCGCCGAGAGCAGGGCGAGGTCGGCAGGCATGCCGTAAGCGGTCACGGCCACCGCAATCGCAACGGCCAGTGAGGCGAGTCCGGCCCAGTGAGCCTTCATCCTCAGGCCGCCGAGCAGGACGAAGAGCGTGAGCAGCGGCAGGACGGCAACGAGGGACGAGAGCGCGAGGCTGTCGGCCACGGGAGAGAGATCTGGCTTGTACATGAACCCTCACATTGGGGGCTTGGTCAGACCATTACTTGGTTTCTCACGCTAGGCAGCGGACAGCGGGCTTGTCCAGAGCTTCGAACGACCGAATTACGGCTTGGTCGGACCAAAGAGCGGGGCGCTCAAGCTATGATCAACACTCAGGGAGTTGAGACGCGGGAAAGGGCTTTCTATGGCTGACATGGCTGCTGCCTGGGAGCCAGTGCCCCGCTCGCGCACCTTCGAACTCGTGCTGGCCCGGATCGAAGAGCAGATCCTCGCGGGCCGACTGCGAGTCGGTGACCGGTTGCCGCCCGAGCGGGAGCTCGTCGACATGCTCGGTGTCAGCAGGGCCGCGGTGCGCGAGGCGCTGCGCGTCCTGGAGGCCCAGGGGGTGTTGCGCTCACGCGTGGGCACCGGGCCGTCCTCCGGCACCGTGATCGCGGCCATGCCGGACGCCGGTCTCACCCAGTTGCTGCGGCTGCATATCGCGCTGGCGAACTTTCCGATGGGCGACGTCGTCGAGGCCCGCGCCACGCTGGAGCGGGCCAGCGCTCGCCTGGCCGCGGAACTCGTCACGAAGGACGGTCTCGAGCGCATCCGCGATCCCCTGCTCCGGATGGACGACGCAAGTCTGCCCCGAGAGCAGTTCAACGACTGCGACACGGACTTCCACGTTGCCATCGCCGAGGCCGGGGGCAACCGGCTGATCGCTGACATGACCATCGCGGTCCGCAATGCGGTGCGGCACACCCTGCTCACTGTGTTCAACAAGCTCGACGACTGGGAGAAGGTCGCCTCCCGGCTGCGGGCGGAACATCACGCGATCTACGAAGCCATCGCGGCCGGAGACACGGAGGCGGCCGGCGATCTGGTGGAGGCACATGTGCGCGGCTTTCACCAGGACATCGTGAAGAAGATCATCGACGCCGCAGACCCCGCAGCGCCCTGAGACCGTAATCCCACATTGGTGAGACGGGGCCGGCGCGCGCAGCAGCGGTGGTCGGCGGCCAGAACAAGTGCCCGGCGCCGGTGAGGTGACGGTGAGAGTCTCGGCGGTCAGTTCACCGCCGGTGACGATGCGGGTCACCGACCTCGACTGGACGTTCGTCCCCACCGGTTTGCCCGACGCCGTCACCGCCGCGCGAGAGAGCCGAGGCGGCGTCGTCGGACAGTGGCAAGGACCTCGACGTCGTCCTCATGGGCGGTGGCGCCACCGTCGGCTCGGCGCTCGGCGCCGGGCTGGTCGACGTGCTGACGCTGCACCTCGCGCCCGTCGTGCTGGGCGCCGGGACGCCCCTGTTCACCGGTGGTGGAGCACCGCGCACGCAGGTGCAACGGAACGTGATCTGGACAGCAGCGTAGGCGCATGGGTACCTGGTGCAGCCGTCCGGTTCCGTCATCGGGTGGATTCTGGATCCGCTGAGCAGGGTCGGTCGGATTTCGGTCCGGTCGGACCCGTTGCCACCCGCATGACGGAGTCGAGCGTGCACCGCGCCCCGTGCTGCTCTCCTCGGGTGGCGTGGTGTTCACCCTTGCGGCCAATCCGGCCCCAGGTGGACGCCGATGTCAGATCTGTCAGTCACGTCCGTAGCGCCCGCCCCTCGCTCTCCCCGGCCTGGACCGGGGCAAGCCGGGTTCCAAGATGCACGTCCTGTCGGACGCGAACGGACTGCCCCTCAGCGGCCGCCACTTCAAACCTCAGCGCCTGCACGCCGACGAGGCATAGACCTCCCCCACCTGCGGAGATAGTCACCGGGCAAGCGGCATCGGCGTACGCACCGCCCGCAAAGGCATCGAGTCCAGCGAACGGCCGGGCCGCCGCAGGTGGGTGATCGAGCGGACGATCTCGTGGCTGTCCGGCTGTCGCAGACTCAGCCCCCGCTACGAACGCCGTCCAAGCAACTACCTGGCCCTTCTCGGCCTCGCAGCCGCCCTGTGCCGCTGCAAGCGATACGTCCGCCTCACCACGTAGGACACCGTCTCAGGCCAGCCCGTGCTGCTTCGCGTATGTGTTCGCCACGTCTTCCGGGTCCTTCTTGTCCTTGTCGACCTGGCGGTTGAGCTCGGTGAGCTGGGCCGTGGTGAGGACGTTGCCGAGACGGGCCAGGGCCTTGCGGACCGCGGAGTCGGCCTTGCGGTCGGCGATGAGCGGGACGACGTGCTGGCCGGGGATGAGGTTCTCGGGGTCCGTCAGCACCACCCAGTCGTTGGCCCGGATGTCGGTGTCCGTGGTGAACAGGTTCGCCACATCGACGTCGCCCTTCTTCAGGGCGCCCTTGACCAGGGGACCGGAGGAGTCGAGGGACTTGAACTCCTTGAACTCCACCCCGTAGACCTCCTTGAGGCCGACCACACCCACCTGGCGCTTCTTCACCTCCGGCGCCGCGCCGATGACCAGCTTGCCGTTCTGCTTCTTCAGGTCTGCCAGGGGGGGCAGCCGGCTGGAGGTCCACGCGGACATGGGCGACTTCAGGTCGGCCGAGCCCAGCACCTTCCTCGTCGAGACGAAGCCCGGTGTCTCCGCGGACGAGTACGCCCGGAACGTCGCCGCGGTCGTACAACCGCTGGGGGGCGATGCCACGACCGCCTCCGAGTCGGGGCAGGACGGCGTCATCCTCATCATGGCGGCGATGGCGGTGCTGCTCACCCTCATGCTGATCACCGTGGCAGGTCTCGGCGTGCTCAACTCCGTGGTACTCGACACCCGGGAACGCATCCACGACTTGGGCGTCTGCAAGGCGATCGGCATGTCGCCGCGGCAGACCCTGAGCCTCGTGCTCGCCTCGGTGGCCTTGATCGGCGTGATCGGCGGGCTGCTCGGCGTCCCTGCGGGATACGCGCTCCACCACGTCGTCATGCCGATGATGGGGCGTGCCGTGGGCACCGGCCTGCCGTCGCTCGTCCTCGATGTGTACGGGCCCTTCCTCCAGCTGCTCCTGCTCGGGGGCGGCGGGGTCCTGATCGCCATGCTGGGCGCGCTGATCCCGGCAGGGCGGGCCGCCAGGGCACGTACGGTCACGGCCCTGCGCACCGAGTAACGCCCGGCCGAGCCCCGGCTGCAGCAGCCGGGGCTCGGCCTCGTCGTCCACTTCCTGGACCGCGAAGTCGAGGTGGAATCGTCGGGGGCTGGTCTCGGCCTGTGTATCAGGACAGCTCAAGGGTGTCGCCGAGTCGTACGCATCCCGGCTGTGCGACCGTGGCCAGCGCGTCCAGCCGCATGTCGTGTGCCTGCGCGACGGCTCGAAGGATCAGCGGCGAATGCGGCAGATCCTGCTGGGCCTCGTTGGTCATCACGCACCGCTCGCTGGAGCGCTCGAACCGTATACGCAGGGTGTCGCCGATGCGGGCGGTACCGCCGAACCACTCGTCCTCCACGAACGCAGGCGTGCCAGGCGGTGTCCGCACCAGCAGGTTCGGCCGGAACCGGCGCTCGTCGACGGGCACACCGGGAACGGCTGCGCGGACCCAGTCGAGGGTGGCAGTGGTCAGGAGGCTGAGCGGGAGCTGGTCGAAGTGCGAGACGGTGTCCTCGCGTGCCACTTCGACGTCGTCGCGGTCCAGGTATCACCGCACGTAGACGCTGGGGTCCGGCACCGGCACGCCGTCCGGGTCCAGCAGCTCGGGCCCCTTCGTGACCACTCCTCCGGGGTACCGGGACCGCAGCTGCAACAGCCCGGGCATGCGCTGGAAGCGGCGTGTGTTCTTACCCGAACCGAACTTGCCCTCGGCGTCCCGCACCGCGTAGAGCCGGTCACCGACAAGGCCCCGGGCGTCGACGGCGGCTTCGTCCAACGACTCACCGCCGGTGGACTTGATGGGGTACCGCCATATCCGCCCGATCGTGCCGAGCGCCGAGCTCATATCGCTCCCCCTCGTGGCATCGACGATGTCACACGGTGTGTTTGTAGATGACGCCAAAATAGTGGTGCTCACGATGGGGCATGTAGTCGCCTCGACCCGGGGGTAGCCATCGAGGTCCGGCCCCCTCATCCGAATCCGGGTGCGGGCGCCCTGGTCCGAGGAGAGCCTCGGCCTCGGACAGCGGCATACCGCAGTGCAGGGGACCGACCCGGCCGGTCTGTGCGCCCACACCTGGACAACCTCGCGGAGCGCTGATCGTCGCCCGGCGGATCACTATCTCGTTCCGGGCGCAGTCCCGGTCCTGGACGATGGCGGCGACGACCAGACCGCGACGCGCAGGCCGAGGGTGTCGGTGACGGTGACCAGGACCGATCGTCGCACCCTTGGCCCTGACGTGCTGTGACTCGCGCCGCGAAGGCATCACCGGCCTGCCACTCACCTGCGCCAGGAACTCGCCCCGCGCTGAACCCGCTGCCTGCACGGCCGGCTCGGAGTCGGCCGTGCACAGCGGACGGTCGCCTCCTCCGGCGGTCAGGAGGTCGATGACCACCCCGCGCTCCTGCGAGCCCCCGTGTGGTGTGTGCGTCCCTCCGCCTACCGGTTGACGGACCGCATCCCTGCCTCGTCGTATCGCTCACCGGCCGCCTCGGGCAGCTCCGCGTCGATGCGGGCCAGGTCGTCCTTCGTCAGCTCGATGTCCACGGCGGCGGCGTTCTGCTCCAGGTAGGTGCGGCGCTTGGTGCCCGGGATCGGCACCAGGTCCTCGCCCTGGGCCAGCACCCACGCGATGGCCAGCTGAGCCGGCGTCACGTCCTTCTCGGCGGCGATCTCCTTCACCTTCGCCGCCAGCCGCAGGTTCGCCTCCAGATTGGCGTCCTGGAAGCGCGGGTTCTGTCGGCGCCAGTCGTTGGCGTCCAGGTCGTCCGGCGAGGTGAACCGCCCGGCGAGGAAGCCACGGCCGAGGGGTGAGTACGGTACGAAGCCGATGCCCAGCTCCCTGCAGGCCGGCAGCACCTCGGCCTCCACGTCCCGCGACCACAGCGAGTACTCGCTCTGCACGGCCGTGACCGGGTGCACGGCGTGCGCCCGCCGGATGGTCTGGGCGCTCGCCTCGCTCAGCCCGATGTGGCGCACCTTGCCCTCGGCGACCAGTTCGCCCAGCGCGCCGACCGTCTCCTCGATGGGCACGTTCGGGTCGACCCGGTGCTGGTAGTACAGGTCGATGTGGTCGGTTCCCAGTCGCTTCAGCGAGCCGTGGACGGAGCTGCGGACGTGTTCGGCCGAGCCGTCCTGCGGACCGACCGTGCTGATGTCGCCCGGTACGGCGTCGTCCATCCGGTAGTTGAACTTCGTCGCGATCACATACTCGTCGCGGCGCCCCCGGATCGCCTCGCCGACGAGGGACTCGTTGGTGAGCGGGCCGTACATCTGCGCGGTGTCGAGGAAGTTCACCCCGAGGTCGAGGGCGTGCCGGATCGTCGCGATGCCCTCCGCCTCGTCGGCGGTTCCGTAGAAGGCCGACATGCCCATGCACCCCAGCCCGATGGCTGATACCTGCAATTCCCGCAGACTACGCTTCTGCATGCTGTGTTCCAGCCTTCCCTGCACGCTTGATCGTCCTTCGGGCGGCATGAAGCCTCCCGTCCATCCAGGCACAGATGCCGTCGCCCGGCATCCCAGGAGGAGCGGGCACTGACACGGCCTCGTGCGCCGTTGTCCTCGACGCTATGACTTCGAGCGCACTCCATGGCAAGTGGGATGTGAGAAAGGCCCCCGGTGGTCTGCATCCCTCGCGCGGTGCCGGGGCGAAGCAGGTGGAGAACAAGGACCAGGGAGGAGAGAGCGTGACCGGCACGGGCGTCGGCCGGGGCGCAGTGCTGCCAAGAAGCGTGAGGTCGACGGGACAGGCCGGTGATCACCGATGACGAGATGGACGCCCCGGCCCGATGGCGGGCGGCCCTCGGGGAAAGACTGCTCTCACACCTGGACGGCGGACCCTCCCCCACTGAGTGAGACGTGCGTGTCCTGCACGGCGCCCGGACACGCACCGGCCGGCCTGCTGCTGTGCCTGACCTGCGGACACGTGGGCTGCAGCGATAGCTCCCCCGGCGCTCACGCCACGGTCCACTTCGAATCCAGCGCCCACCCGGTGGCACGCACCCTGGCACATGGGAGGGAATGGGCCTGGTGCTACGAGGACGAGTTGTATCTGGACCCGCTGGAAGAGCCGGTGCCGCGTTCCGCCCCGCGGTCGCCCGAGTCGGTCTGGGACTACCCGCGGCCGCCCGTCGTGCGGGAGGACGACCGTCGCGTGCGGGTGGAGTGCGCCGGCCAGGTGGTGGCCGAGACCCGCGGAGCCGTCCGGGTACTGGAGACCAGCCATCCCCCCGTGTTCTACATCCCCGCGCAGGACGTCCGTACGAAGCTGCTGCTCCCGGCGGTCGCGGGCCGGACCTGGTGCGAATGGAAGGGCTCTGCCCGGTACTGGGACGTCATCGTGGGAGACGACGTACGCGCTCGTGCCGCTTGGAGCTATCCCCGTCCCGAGCCCGCCTACGCCTCCCTCGCCGGCTTCTTCGCCTTCTACCCGAGCCGCGTGGACCGCTGCACGGTCGACGGAGAGGAGGTCACGGCGCAGGAGGGCGACTTCTACGGCGGCTGGATCACCACCGAGGTGCGGGGACCGTTCAAGGGCGCCCCGGGCACCCGGCTGTGGTGACGCGGCGAGGGCGAGAGGCGTCGCGCTCCCCCACGCCTTCGCCGGGCATCTGCACTCAGCAAGGGCGGTTGCCGAGTCGGTCGCAACTCCGCGGGAGCTTCCGCGGGCACGCGTGCCGGACGGCAAGATGTTCCCCACCGCTCTCCGTGTGGTGGAGGCGACGCCGGCGCTCATCGAGCCGCGCGGTAGGGCAACGCCCCGCGCGGTCTGTTACCCCTCTCGATCCGGCCACCGAGTCGGCCACCGCCTGGGGCGAGGCCGCCTCGGTGGGCGTCCGCTCCGCTTCGCGTCTGCGAAGGGGGTGCGTGCCGCCAGGTGGATCTGACCCCGATCAGAGGCTGAGGGGGCTGGTTTCGGTGATGCTCGCCCAGTCGTTCTCGGGGTTCGCCCAGAAGGAAATCTTCAGATAGCGGACGTCCAGGGGGCCGGTGGTGAAGAGAACCGTCTCGGGCGCGGTGGTCGTTCCCGAGCTGCGGCCTTCCCATACCTTGGTGTAGGAGACGCCGTCCGGCGAGGCGTGGATGGTGTAGTCGTTCCAGCGCAGGTCGCCGCGGTGCCAGGCCACCGTCGCGCCGCACAGGTGGCGTGTCGCGCCGGTGTCCAGGATCAGGGCGGCGCCGAAGCCCTGGCCGGACCAGCGGGTCGTCAGATCGCCGTCGACGGCGTTGGCGGGCGGGTTCGCCGCCTCGTGGGTGGTGGCGGTCGCGGAGGTAACCGGTGCGGCGCGTGTGCAGGTCCGTTGCGGTGCGACGTCCTTGTGGGCGGTGCGCTCATCGCCCAGGCGCAGGGCGTCGTAGTACATCACGCGCTGGGTGGTGCTGGAGGGGGCACCGGTGTTCCAGTCCCACTTGTAGATGCCGAACTTGAAGTAGGGCGAGCGCGGGCCGCCGTCGTGGGTGGCGCCGGTGCGGGTCACGACACGTTCGCCGTTCTTCCAGACCTGCAGTACACCGCTGCTGTCGGTGCGCCAGGTGACGTGGAAGACCCAGTCCACCCAGACACCGGTGGTGTATGCACCCAGATCGAGGAACTGGCCGCGGAAGTCGATCTTCCAGCGCCCTTCGTCGGTCAGGAGCGCCAGGGGCGGTGAGCCGCCCGGGCAGGCGGTGTCGCACTGGTGCCACTGGCTCACGATCTCGGCCGAGGTGTCGTAGGCCCAGCTCGACGCCAGATTGATGCTGAAGCCGTACCACCGCTCGGCGTTCGCCGGCTGCTCATCACGCTGCGATATCTCCGCCCGTTTGCTGCTGGAGACGATCGGATCGGTCTTGCGCAGCTCGAAACGGGCCGCGTGGGAGCCGTCGCGCGTGGGGCCGGTGACGTTGGTGGCGCCGTATGAAGTTCCCCACTGCTTGAGGAAGTTGGCGGGGGCGGTGGCTGGGAGCGTGCGGTCGGCGGCCTGTTCCCAGTCGAGGGTGCGCAGGACGCCGATGGGGTCGGAAGCCGCCGGCTGTGCGGGCGATAACGCCAGTGCTGCAGTCAGCACGGACGTGAAGACGGCCAGGAGCCAGGCTCTGGGGCGCGGTCGTTTCATGGTGCGACTCCTCACGGGGACGCTGAACGGACGGTCGCGGATGCGCGACGTCCGATTGCGGGCCCCGACTCTTCCCCCGACAGGAGGTGCGGGCAAGGGCCGGCAACACGGCGCGCGGAAGCACCTGGGGCTCGGCACGCACCACCGACCGATGACCCACACCGTCGCCGACGAAGGCCGTATGCGTTACGCGATGCCGTGTAGACGACGGGGGCGCAGCGCTGGTCGCGGCGCCGCACCGCCGCCCGGTACTTCCATGTGATCGGCGCTCAGGAGTGGCTTCGCCCCTACCTTGCGTTGAGGAGTGGTCCGTGGGGTGGGTGGTGACGCATGGTCAACTACCGCGGCCGCTTCTTCGACAACGCCTCCTTGGCCACCGTCTCGACGGCGGCCACCGCTGACCTACCCCGCTGCCGGCATGACCGGTGATCGGCCCGTGGTCGAAAACGCCCCACGCGGTGAACGTCGTGGCCTGGACGTAGGCCCCGTGGCGCTCCAGCGGCGGATTGCGACCGGATTCTCATCGAGGTGCCCGACCCAGATATGGCCGGACTCGTCCACGAGCAGATGCTCGATGGCGCCCCAGACGGAGAAGGACGAGGTCTCGCGGCCGAGCGCGTCGAAGACCCTACGGGGCGGTGAACAACGTCGGGAAGCGGGGCGCCAGCCACGGCTTGCGGCCCCATGCAAGCGCCCGCCCCCGGGCGATGGCGCCCCAGGGTCCGCCGCGGCCCAGGGCCATCAGCAGGAAGGCGGCGGGCTCGGTGAGGATCGTGCAGTCCGCCCCCGCCTCGGGCCGGTCATGCACCGTCACGCCGCCGTCCGCCACCGTGACACCGAACGCGGCGCCGCCCCACAATCGGACGGTGAAGCGCGCGGTCAGTCCGGCGACGGCGGCAGGTGCGACGACGCGCGGCATGACCGTCTTCATGAAAGGCAGCGTGAGTTCCACCCGCCCCCGGTCGATCATGTGGGGCCGGCCCTGGGCCCGGGCCAGGTCGTAGCCGTGCCCCAGCATGTGGGTGAGAAGGTACGAGGCGAGCGTCGCAGGGTCCATGGGCCCCATGGGGGTGCGGAGCGTCTCGTCCGGTCGCCGTTCCGCCAGGGCAGCGAGGAAGCTCGTCGCTCCGGCCTCGATCAGGTCGGCGAGCGGCCCGGCGGCCCGTTCGCCGTACGTGGCGAGCACGCGGGCGTTGGCCTCGGCGATGCCCCCTGGCGTGCCGTCCCCGTGGACCCGCTCCCGGCCCGCGGCCACGTCCGCCATCAACACGTTTGCCTGGGCCAGATGGGCGGCGGTCTCCCCCACCGTCCAGGTGAGGCCCGGCACGGAACGGCCGGTGTCGGTCGCGCCGCGTAGCAGGGCGGCGATGTCCGCCGCAGTGTCCCGTATCGCGAGGTCGAGACCCGGTGACAGCGTCGTCCCTTCGCCGCCCGGGGCCTTGGCGGTGCGCGCCACGGGCTCCGCCAGGGGCGAGCCCTCCGATGCGACCTCCGGCTCCGGGACAATCCCCTGGTTCCGCGGCTCTGGGGTGCTCGACGGCTGCCCGCAGTTCGCGAGCCCTGCCTCGCCCGGCGCCGCCGTTCCGACCCGTGCCTCGCTGACGCTCCTCGTCTCCTCCATGGCCCTCACCTCTCCCTTGGTGCCGGGGTCGGCGACCGGTCGCCGACCCGCGGCGGCCCCGACGGGCGGGCGCCGCATGTGTCAGGGCAGTGACTCTGGCACAGCGCCCGCCCGTGGGTCGAGCCCCACACCACGGGCGTGAAGTTCGTCGGGAACCCGACCCTCCGTGGTGCGGCGATACCCAGTCCCACCTGGGGGGCGCCGGCGCTCGGAGGACGACGGCCAAGCTACTGAACGGCGCTGCGCAGCGCAGGCGGTGCGGGCCCCGACCGCCCGCCGGGCGTTGCTCGAACGGACCGCACGAGATGCTGACGCTGCTGGAGGAGGAGCTAGGGGGAGGAGGAGCTAAGGCGACGGCTGCACGAGACCGCCGGTCTGGAGCTGGGCTGCCGTACGAGCCGCGTCATCGCAGGGACCGGCGAGACGGTGGCAATCGGCGACCTGAGCGTGGCAGCCGGTGTCAGCAGCAGTCGCCGCCGCGTCTTCGACCTGACGGACGGCTGGGACGCAAAGCCTCGGGCGGGATGGGCCACGTGGTCGTCGATAGCACCGGCCGGAGCCCGACGGCTGGGGCTCCGAGGCGCCGTTTCACTTCGTCGACGGCGTCGACGAGGTGACCGTTACCCGGGCCCCTGCCGGTTGAGCACCGCGGCCACTACGGCTCCACAGGCGACGCAAGCCAGCTCAGCCAGGGTTTGCAGCGAGGCCCTGTGTCCGTGGACCGCGTACTCCCGAGCGCGCCGACATTGATCGCGGCGATGTCCGCCTGATCGCTCAGGGCGACCTGAGCCGTCGGCGGGGATGCGAGGCTGTTTCCCCCCGTTGGATGGTGGAGTCATGAACCAGCACCACCAGCAGTCCCACCCGACCATCGAGATCGACACGCGGCTCGTCAGGATCGGTGCCGTGCTCACCGCGGCCGGCGCCGTGACGGCATGGACCGGCATGGCCATCGGAGCGTTCGCCGTGTTCACAGCAGGTCGGCGCATGATCCGCGAGATGGACGTGCCCCCGTCCCAGCAGGCGGCCGCGAAGTGGCAGCAGGCCAAGGAGGCGTCCCGAGCGGGTGTACGGGCGTGGCAGTCCGCGTCCGACGCCCGGAACGGGTCGGTCGCCCACTAGCCCGTGCCAAGCCTCACCCCCATCGAGGTCCTCGGCCCGGTGGAGGGCGGACGTCGCCTGTGCCCGCGCTGGGTTTCCCGACCTCCAGTTCAGTCACCGACCGCTCCTGCCCCAAGCCGCCAGTAGTGGTGCGGCCTGACAAAGAGACCTCATACCTCGCGTCCAAGAGCTGAGGGCGGCGACCCGCCGCTTCCGCAGCGCCGCCGCCCTACGGGACAGTTCGGCCACCTCTTGGCGCTGACCAGGCGGGCCATGCCGCGGCTCCGTTGCGTGAGGGCTTGCGCAGACAGGTGAGGTCCTGGTTGAGCAGACGGTGAAGACCAGGCCGGCGCGTGACAGGCCGGGCCGGGATGCTTCCGGCCGTTCCTCAGCGGACTTTGGCGGCTCTCTTAAGGCTTCTTGAAGATGACCTTCGAACACAGGTTTCCGCCCCGGCCGGGTCCTAGGCTCTCGAGCACCCCCCACAGGTCCGGTGGCCGCGATCTCGCGGCCACCGGGCGCGGGGGCCGAGTCAGCCGACCGACAAACCGAGGTGTCCTGCATGGGTTCCCGCCGAGCCGCTCGCCCGTCCCGCTTCCACGCCCGCCCCCGCAGCGGGGCGAAGAGGCGTGGTCCCGCGCTGGCCATGGGCGCCGTCGCTGCGATCGCCGGCGTCGGGATCACCGTGGCCGTCGTCAGCGGCGAGGACGGCGACGCGTCGGACCGGGTGGTCGCGAACAGCACGGACAGAACGCCGGGCGCCGGGGACGCCGCCGGCGGTGCGGCACCGCTCGCCTCCGCTTCGGCGAGCCCGAGCACCACGGCGAGCAGCTCGCCGAGCGCGAAGCCGAAGGAGAAGCGGAAGAAGTCGGCGAGTCCCACTCCCCGTGCGCCGAAGACGACCGCCGCCGCGTCGAAGGCTTCCGCGGGGACGACGGCGAAGAGCAGCGGCGGCGGGTCGGCGAGCGGTTCCGGCGGCACGCGGCCGGGCAGCAACGGGTCGGACTCGGGGTCGGGTTCGCAGTCCGATGGCGGGCCCGAGGCGCAGGTGCTCGCGCTGGTCAACAAGGAGCGGGCCGCGGCGGGTTGCTCGCCGGTCACGGCGAACGACCGGCTCACCCGGGCCGCCGACGACTACAGCGACGTCATGGCGAGCAGCGGCGTGATGTCCCACACCGGCCCCGACGGCTCGACGATGACGACCCGGGTCGAGGCCGCAGGGTACAAGTGGTCGACCCTGGGCGAGAACATAGCCCAGGGTCAGGCGGACGCCGCCTCGGTGATGAAGTCCTGGATGAACAGCCCCGGGCACCGCGCGAACATACTCAACTGCTCCTTCAAGGAGCTGGGCGTGGGCGTCCACTTCGGCGACGGCGGCCCCTGGTGGACGCAGAACTTCGGCGCCGGTCGCTGACCCCGCTCTTCGTCACCGCTGAGTTCACGAACAACGAGACCGGCGAGATCAAGTCCCAGACGGTCTTCATGGGCGACTTCCCGCTCATGACGAACAAGGGCACCTTCGTCATCAACGGCACCGAGCG
>NZ_JAIGQA010000209.1:0-13029 GCF_019733245.1 Streptomyces sp. WAC04114 | reverse complement strand
AGAGGCAGGTCGTGCCCTCCATCGCCAGCGAGTCGCCGAGGTACAGCACCGTGGGCGCCTCCCGGGGCCCGGCACCGCGGAAGGCGCCCACGGTGCTGTACCTCGGCGACTCGCTGGCGATGGAGGGCCAGAAGGTCCTGGGCCAGGAGTTACGCCGGGGCCTCAAGGCGAAGTACACCGCCGCCCCGTACTCCGGCACCACCCTGTGCGACTACCTGGAGGGCACGGCCGAACGCTCGCTGGTGCCGGCCGCGGACAAGGCCGCCGCGCTGGTGCGCAGGCTGCGGCCCGACTTCGTGGTCCTGCAGTTCTGGGGGAACTCCTGGGGCTACACGCCGTGCATGGACGGCATCACCCACGACAAGTCCCCGACCCGGTACTTCAGCCGCTACGCCACCGACGCGCTGCGGCTCACCGAGCAGATCGCCGCGGCCGGGGGCGGCAGCCGGCCGAGGATCGTCTGGGTGGCGCAGGGCCCGGATCCCATCACCCCCGACCGGGTCCGGCGGGTCAACGCGCTCTACGAGAAGCGGGCCGCCGCCTCGGGCGACCTCGTGGCGGACGCCGGGAAGGCGGTGAGCCCGGCCGGCGGCCGCTACACCTGGACGCAGTCCCTGCCGTGCACGGCGTACGAGCGTGCCCACCGCGGCCTGTGCACACAGCCCGGCCGCGACCGCACCGCCCTGCACCGCGACGACGACTATCTGCACTTCTGTCTGGCCCCCACCACCAGCCGGCCGAAGCCCTGCCCGGTCCGCTCCCCCGGGATCCTGCGCCTCGCCCGGGAGGTCACCAAAACCGTTCGACAGGCCGCGCGTTGACGGATCGAATGGGCGACATGTGTGCGGTGCGAATGCATGAGGACGAGGTGGCCGTCGACGTCCCTCTGGTCGGCAGGCTGGTCGCGGAGCAGTTCCCGCAGTGGGCCGGACTGCCCCTGCGGCGCCTGGAGTCCTCCGGGACGGAGAACGCCATGTTCCGTCTCGGCGTGGACAAGGTCGTACGGCTCCCCCGGCACCCCCGCGCCGTGGACGCCATCACCCACGAGCTGCGCTGGCTGCCCAGGCTGGCTCCCGCTCTGCCCGCCGCATCCCCCGAGCCCCTCGGTCGGGGCGAGCCCGACGGCCGGTTCCCCTGGCCCTGGTCGGTGTACGGCTGGCTGGACGGCCGCAATCCGGTCCCCGGGGCGCTCGAGAAGCCCGTGCCGCTCGCCGAGGACCTGGCCACCTACGTGACGGCCCTGCGCGGGATCGACGCGGCGGAGGGTCCGCCGGGTTACCGGGGAGTCCCGCTGGCGGCCCGGGACCCGTTCCTGCGCGAGGCGCTCGCACAGCTCGCGGGGCGGGTCGACACCGCCGCGGTGACGCAGGCGTGGGAGACGGCCCTGCGCGCTCCGGAGCACACCGGGCCGCCCGTGTGGGCCCACGGCGACCTGATGGCCGGGAACCTCCTGGTCACGGGCGGACGACTCAGCGCCGTGATCGACTTCGGCACGGTGGGGGTCGGTGATCCCGCCGTCGACCTCGTCGGGGCCTGGTGTCTCCTGCCCGCCGACGCCCGCGGCGTCCTCCGCGAGGCCGTGGGCGCCGGCGAGGCCGAGTGGGCACGGGCCCGGGGCTGGGCCCTGTCGATCGCGGTCATCGCCCTGCCGTACTACTGGGACACGAACCCGCCGGTCGCGGACAACTCCCGGCATGTCATCGCAGAGATCCTGGCCGAGACGGCGTAGGGGCGGGGTGCGCACGGGGACCAGGACGGCCCAGGGACGGAGACGGCTCCGCCCCCGTGGGCGGCACCTCACTCACCCGCGTACGCCTTCTCCAGGGCCGCGATGTCGAACTTGCTCATCGCCATGAACGCCTGGGTGACGCGGGCCGCCTTCGCCGGATCCGAGTCGGTGATCATCGCGTCGAGCCGGTCCGGGACGACCTGCCAGGACACGCCGAACCGGTCCTTCAGCCAGCCGCAGGGGCCGGGCTCGCCGCCGTTCTCGGTGAGCTTCGCCCAGTAGTAGTCGATCTCCTCCTGGTTCTCGCAGAAGAGCATGAAGGAGACGGCCTCGGTGAACGTGAACTCGGGGCCGCCGTTGAGCGCCAGGAAGCGGTGCCCGTTGGCCGTGAACTCGACGGTCATCACGGTGCCGGCGGCCTGGGGCGCTCCCTCGGGGTAGCGGGCGATCTTGCCGATGCTCGAGTCCTTGAAGACCGAGACGTAGAAATGGGCGGCCTCCTCCGCCTGGCCGTCGAACCAGAGACATGTGGTGAAACCATCGGTGGTCATGAGTCCTCCTGGGAGGCGTGGAACGCTGTCACCACTGTCGACCGGCCGGGGTCCCGGAACTCATCGGTCGGGCGGCCGACACATTCAGGTGGCCGCTACACCGTTCGGAACTAGGCTCGCCGCCATGACGTCCACGCCCGCCGACAGCGGCATCCGTCCCTTCCGCATCGACGTACCGCAGAGCGACCTCGTCGACCTCCACGACCGCCTCGACCGGGCCCGGTGGCCCGAGGAGCTGCCCGGTGTGGGCTGGACGTACGGCGTTCCGTCGGACTACCTGCGCGAGCTGGTGCGGTACTGGCGGCACGGGTACGACTGGCGGGCCGCCGAGGCGCGGCTGAACGCCTGGCCGCAGTTCACCACCGAGATCGACGGCGCGCGCGTGCACTTCGCGCACATCCGCTCCCCCGAGCCCGACGCCACCCCGCTGATCGTCACGCACGGCTGGCCGGGGTCGATCGTCGAGTTCGCCGGCATCGTGGGGCCGCTCACCGACCCCGCCGCCCACGGCGGCGATCCGGCCGACGCCTTCCACGTGGTGCTGCCGAGCATTCCCGGCTTCGGGTTCTCCGGCCCCACCCGGGAGGCCGGCTGGGAGGCACGCCGGATCGCCGACGCGTGGGCCGAGCTGATGACACGCCTCGGCTACGAGAGGTTCGGCGCCCAGGGCGGCGACTGGGGGGCGGCCATCTCCCGCGAACTGGGCCGCGTCCATCCCGGCCGGCTCGTCGGCGTCCACCTCAATCTGCTGCCCGGCGCGCAGGCGGCCACCGAGCCGACCGCCGAGGAGCTGGAGGCGCTGAGCCCCGCGGAGCGCGAGCGCACGCTCACCTCGTGGCGACGGTGGCGGGACTGGTCCCGCGACGGCACGGGCTACTTCCACGTGCAGTCCACCCGGCCGCAGACCCTGTCCTACGCGCTCACGGACTCCCCGATCGGGCAACTCGCCTGGATCGTCGAGAAGTTCCAGGAGTGGACGGACTCCGGTGAGGTGCCCGAGGAGGCCGTCGACCGGGACCTGATGCTCACGAACGTGATGCTGTACTGGCTGACGGGCACGGCGGGTTCGTCCGCCCGGGTCTACTACGAGCGCGCCCACGCCCAGGGCGAGAGGATCGCCGCCCCGCAGGAGCCCTCCACCGCGCCGACCGCGGTGGCGTCCTTCTTCGGCGACCCCCAGATCCCGCTGCGCCACAGGGCCGAGCGGACGGAGAACATCGTCCGCTGGACGGAGTTCGACCACGGCGGGCACTTCGCGGCGATGGAGAAGCCGGACCTGCTGGTCGGTGATGTGCGGGCGTTCTTCCGCCAGTTGCGCGAGAAGGGCTGAGCGCTCGGGCTCCGCCGGTAGCGGATCTGCCGAGGGCAGAGAAACCGTTCGCGGGCATCGTCCGAGGTCAAGAGTGGAGTCGACGGCACATCCCCGACCTGTCCGCGACACCTGTCGCCGCGACGAGGAGAACCGATGACTCCACTCACCACACTCGCCCCGCGGGCGGAGGAGGGCGACACCCCTCCGACCCGGTTCGACGACCAGCTGGCCGCCCAACTGCTGGCACAGCGCATCGTGCTGCTGGGCACCCAGGTCGACGAGGTCTCCGCCAACCGGGTCTGCTCCCAGTTGCTCATCCTGTCCGCGGAGGACGCCCACACCGACATCAGCCTGTACATCAACAGCCCGGGCGGCGCGGTGCACGCGGGGCTCGCCATCTACGACACGATGCGGCTGATCCCCAACGACGTCTCCACGCTGGCCATGGGCTTCGCGGCCAGCATGGGCCAGTTCCTGCTGAGCGTCGGCGCGCCGGGCAAGCGCTACGCCCTGCCGAACGCGCGGATCATGATGCACCAGCCGTCGGCGGGCATCGGCGGCACCACCGCCGACATCGAGATCCAGGCGGAGAACCTGGAGTTCACCAAGCGGACCATCGAGCGGATCACCGCGGAGCACACCGGCCAGAGCCCGGAGACCATCTCCCGGGACGGTGACCGCGACCGCTGGTTCACGGCCGAGGAGGCCAAGGAGTACGGCATGGTGGACCGGGTGGTGGAGTCCCTCACGGACGTCCGCCCGGCGGCCACCCGGCGCAGGATGGGGCTGCAGTGATGGGTACGTACACGATTCCGAACGTCGTCGAGCGCACCCCGCAGGGCGAACGGTCCTATGACGTGTTCAGCCGGCTGCTGTCCGAGCGGATCATCTTCCTCGGCACCGAGATCGACGACGGCGTCGCCAACGTCGTCATCGCCCAGCTCCTCCACCTGGAGTCGTCCTCCCCGGAGAGCGAGATCGCGATCTACATCAACTCGCCGGGCGGCTCGTTCACCTCGCTCATGGCCATCTACGACACCATGACGTTCGTCCAGGCGCCGATCTCCACGTTCTGCGTGGGGCAGGCGGCCTCCACGGCGGCCGTGCTGCTGGCCGGCGGGGACGCCGGGCGGCGGTTCGTGCTGGAGCACTCGCGGGTGCTGCTCGGACAGCCGGCCGCGGGCGGACAGCGCGGCATGGTGTCCGATCTGGCGCTCCAGGCCAAGGAGATGGTGCGGATCCGCTCCCAGGTGGAGGAGGTGCTGGCGCGGCACACCCACCACGACGTGACGGCCCTGCGGGCCGACATGGACCGCGACAAGGTGTTCACCGCGCAGGAGGCGGTGGGCTACGGGCTGGCCGACGAGGTGCTCAGCCGGCGCCTCGTCACGGTCTGAGGCGCCGGCCGGCGACAGGGCTCAGGCGGCCAGGCACATGCCGTCGCGCGACGGGGTGGTGACCCCGCGGCGGCTGCCGGCCGGGTAGCGCGAGGTGACGCGGGTCAGTTCGCCCTGCGCCCTCGTGAGCAGGTCGCCGAGGCCCAGTCCGAGGGCGTGGGCGGCGGCCGCGAGGACCTCCGAGGAGGCCTCCTTGCGGCCGCGTTCCACCTCCGAGAGATAGGGTATGGAGATCCGTGCCTCATCGGCGACGTCCTTCAACGTGCGCTCCTGCGCGAGGCGTTCACGGCGCAGGACGTCACCTACGAGGTCCCGCCACAGCGGCTCCTTCGCGGCGGGGGCCGGCGGCGCCTGGCGCGGCGGTGCGCCGGAGGGACGCGCACCGTGCGGGCGCAGGGGGATGACTCGGGCTTCGTTCGGCAGGTGGTTGCTCACTTCTCCAGCCTAGGAATCCCGGCCGCCGGGGGAAGGGCCCGGCGTTCCGCCCTGGGTGGAATCCCCTGGCGCACGAGGGGGGAACGGAACATTCCGCCCGATTTCACCCATGGCACAATCGGGGGGCATGCTGCGCGTCAACCCGGGTACCCGCAACCCGGGAGTACCTATGCAGATGTCCGCCGTGACGTTCGTGGGAGAGGTAATGGAGACCGCCGTGATCCGGTCGAAGGCACAGGTCGTCGAGGAGAACACCGAGGCCGGCGCGGGTGACGGAGCACTGCCGGGCGTCGTGGACCCGCGGTCCGTGGCCCCGCGGGACGCGAGGCAGCTGTCCCGCCAGTTCTTCCAGCGCCTGACGGAACTCGAAGAGGGAACGCACGAGTACCAGTACGCGCGCAACACCCTGATCGAGATGAACATGTCCCTCGTGCGCTTCGCGGCCGGTCGTTTCCGTGGTCGCGGCGACGACATGGAGGACATCGTCCAGACCGGCATGATCGGCCTGATCAAGGCCATCGACCGGTTCGAGCTCTCGCGCGAGGTCGAGTTCACCTCCTTCGCGCTGCCGTACATCGTCGGCGAGATCAAGCGGTTCTTCCGGGACACCACGTGGGCGGTGCACGTGCCGCGGCGGCTCCAGGAGCTGCGCGTGGAACTGGCCAAGGCCCGCGAGGAGCTCGCCAGCCGACTTGACCGGGAGCCGACGGTCGGCGAGCTGGCGACGCTGATGAACATCTCCGAGCGTGAGGTCGTGGAGGGGCAGATCGCGGCGAACGGGTACAACTCGTCGTCGCTGGACGCAGCACTGACCGGCGACGGCCCGGAGGGTGGCGAGGCGGTTCTGGCCGACTTCATCGGCGTGGAGGAGGACGGGCTGCGGCTCGTCGAGGACTTCCACTCGCTGGCGCCGCTCATGGCGGAGCTGAGCGAGCGCGACCGGCAGATCATCCACATGCGGTTCGTGGAGGAGGCCACCCAGGCGGAGATCGGTGAGCAGCTCGGCTGCTCACAGATGCATGTCTCCCGGCTGATCAAGCGGATCATCACGCGTCTGCGCGAGGGCATGCTGGGCGAGCTGGGCTGCGCCTGAGACCCTCGTCCGACCAGCGGGTGCCGTCCCCCATGCGGGAGTGGGGCGGCACCCGCGACCGTGAGCCGCCTGTGGGTTCCGCCCGTCCGCGACGGTGTCTCAGCCCCGGCTTGCGTCGGAGAGCGGCAGCACGGCGCGCACGCGCTTGCCCACCGGCACCCGTTCCACGCTGACCTGCTCCGCGAGTGCGTGGACGATCTCCAGGCCGTGCCGGCCGATGCGCTCGGGGTCGCGGGGGAAGATGCGGGGGAGTGAGGAGCTGCTGTCGTAGACCGACACCGTCACCGCGGCGTCGGTGCCCACGAGCTCCAGGATGTAGGGCCCGTGGCTGTGCCGGTCGGCGTTGGTGATCAGCTCGCTCACCACCAGCAGCACGGCGCCGTCGACACGCTCGTCGATCTGCGCGCACCACTCGGTCCTGAGCTGGTCGAGAAAGAGCGCGGCGAAGGACCGCGCCTCGGCGATGCAGCCCTGCTCGCCGGTGTAGTGTGCCGCCCGCCGCAGCGGTTCCACGGGCACGTCGAAACCAGTCGGTATCACTGCCCCGTCCAGGTGGTCGATCATTCTTTTCTCTCTGGGAAGTCGGACTGGCCGGACGCTCTGCACCAGTGCTCGTACCCCACGTCCGGCTTCACAGTCCTGACAGATTCTCCCCCATTCGATAACACGGGCATTGTCCCCCCTCCACGGGGCACCCGGAAGAAATCAGGGCCGGCCGAGGGCGGCCGGGCCGGATCACCGGAGGTGCGCGGTGGCCTGGTGGACATGGCTGGTCGTGGTGATCGCGGCGCTCGCCGCCGTCGTGGCGGTGACGCTCGCCGTGCAGGCGGGCCGGCGGTCGGGGACCGTCATCGCGGTGCGGCGCCGCCCCGGCGGGAAGGGCCTGCGATGAACGAGCTGCTGGCCGCACGCAGTCTGACGACCCTGCCGGTGGTCACCCTGGGCGGCGATGCCGTCGCCCAGATCAAGGACACCGTCTTCGACTCCGCCGCCGGGCGGATCACCGGCTTCACGCTCAGCGGCCGGGGTCTGCTGTCGGGCCCGCTGAAACAGAGTCTGCCCTGGTCGGCGGTGCACGCCCTGGGCCCGTACGCGGTCATGGTCCGGGACGCCCTCGCGCTGGCGGACACCACCGTCGTGGTGGCACGGCGTGAGGCACAGCAGGGCCGGGTGCTGCACGCCAAGGTGCTGACCGACGAGGGCGCCGAGGTCGGCACGGTGCTCGACGTGATCGTCGAGAGCGGAACCAGCGGCCGGGTCGTGGGCTTCCGGATCGCCGCGGGCAAGGCGCTGGTGCAGGGCTCCAGACGCCGCCGGCACCGGGTGTACGTGCCGCGCGGCGAGACGCTCGCCGTCTCCGGACGCGCCCTGGTCATCCCGGCGGACGCCACCCGCTTCGTCGCCGACGACCTGCCCGCCTTCGTCGCCCGGGTCGGCGCCTTCCAGGCCGGGCGGGAGGGGACGGCGCCATGATGCTGTTCTCCGAGGCACGAGGCCTGCCCGTGCTGACGCTGACCGAGGCGGAAGAAGTCGGTGCCCTGAAGTCGCTGACGGTGGACGCGGCGTCCGGTGTGGTCACCCATGTCCGCGTACGGGGCCACCACTCCCGCAAGGAGACCGTGCTGGCCTGGGGCGCCCTGCACGCCATCGGCCCCGACGCGGTGCTGGTCCGCACGACCGCCGAACCGGCCGAAGTGCCGCCGCACCACGAACTGCCGGGTCTGAGGATCCTCACCGAGACGGGCGACACGCTCGGCACGGTCCAGGACGTCGCGTTCGAGCCGGGGACGGGCCGGGTCGAGGCGGTCGTCACCACCCACGGCGACCTGCCGGCCGACCGGCTGCTCGGGCTCGGCGACTACGCCCTGGTGGTCCGGGCCGCTTGAGTCGGGCCGGCCGAGTCGGCTCGCGTCGTGTCCGCTTGGGCCGACCGGGTCAGGAGGCCGGCGCCTGTTCCGTCGTGCCGCCGCCGGTGTCGCTCCCGGTGTTGGTGTCGGTGTTGTTGTCGGGCGGCGGCGGCTGGGTGTCGGACGAGGGCGGCTCGTCCGTCGTCGGCCCCGAGGTGTCCGTGTCCGAGGTCGGCGGTTCGCTCGTGGGCGGTTGCGACGACGTCGAGTCGGTCGGTGCCGTGGGCGTGGTGACGCTCGCCGACGGGGAGGGCTTGTCGGGCTTCTTGGTCTTCTGGTCCTTGTCGCCGGTGTCCCCCGCCTCGCGCTTGAACCACTCGCCGTCGGGTTCGCACATCACGAACTCGTCCACCGGCTTCGGCGAGGGCGTCACCATGACGACGTTCGACGACTTGTAGCCCGGCCACGCCTTGCCGGTCGTCTTCGGCGCGCTTTGCTGGGCGACCGGCGGGGACAGCGGGTTGCCGCACGCGCAGCGCACCCTGGGCACGCCGCGGTCGTCGACCATGACGGCCGTGCCGGCCTGGAGGACGGCCTGGTAGCTGGTGGGGGCGCCGTTCTTGTAGCCGTGGTTGGTGACGCGGGTGTCCATGCGCAGTTGCACGGGAGTGAGCGAACGCAGGTAGGCGGGGACCTCGGAAGGCTGAACCCGTACGACCGAGGCGAACGCGCGCTCCTTGTCCGGGGCGTCCTCGAAGTACTTGATCTGCTTCTCCACGTCGCAGCTGGCGACATTGCGGGTGCCGCCGTACAGACCGGGCGCGTCGCCGTTCACACCCCGCACGGCGTTCTGCGGGGCCGACTCGGTGTCCCCCGAGGGGGTGACCGGGGAGGCGGAGCTGTCCTCCTGGGCCGTCGACTCGGTGAACGCGTCCGGCCCGGTGTCGGCCGCGGGCTGGAGGAAGACCTCGCCGCTGGACGTGCTGGTGCCGCCGTCGGACGCGCCGGTGCCGCCGTTGTCGGGCCGGGAGAGCACCACGGCCAGGACCACGGCGGCCACCACGGCGGTGGCGATGATCGCGACACGAGGCACGGACCCCCACCAGGGCCGGCGGGGTTCCGGCTCCTTGCCGCCGCCACCGCTCGGCGGCTCGGAGGGCGGGCCGCCGCCCGAGGGAGGCTGGGAAGGACCCGACAGCGGGCCCGAGGGAGGTCCTGTCGGGCGGCCGGACGACGGTGGATCGACGCTCACGAGCTCTTCTCCCGCGTGGGTTCTCTGCGGCCTTCACACAGCCGGGATGGTCCATACCGGTGTATGCCGCTTTTTCCACTACGAGTTCATTGTGTGCCCCGGTCCCGTATGCCCCGCAAGCCGACGCGGACGGACCCCTCCGGCGGGCGTCCGGCACCGGGGCTGCTTAGCGTGGCACCGTGAGTTCGCGCACCCCCTCCGGCCAGGCACGTACCTCCGGCGAGCGGGCCGTCGCCCGCCACGGCTGGGCGCACGCCCTCGTCACGGTGCTCGGCGGGCTGCTCGCCATGGCGCTGGTGTCCGCCCTGGGTCTGTGGGCGGCCGGGGCCGCGGACCTTCCGGACGGTTCCTTCGCCCCCGCGGTCGCGGCCACCATGGTCACCGCCGTCGGCGGCACGGTGAAAATCGCAGGGGCCGCCGGCGACCTCGCCGAGACGCGGGCCGGCCTGACGGTGATTCCCCTGTCCGTCACCCTCACCGGAGCGCTGGTGATCGCCTGGGGATTCCTGCGTCCGCTACGGCACCGTGCGGTGGCCGGTGCCGCGGAATTGGCCGGCTGGGCCGGACGGGTGGCGGCCCTGTGGCTGCTCGCGCTGATCGGTCTGACGCTCGCCGCCCGCCACACGTTCGAGATCGACCTCGGGGAGAGCGCGCTCGGTGAGCTCGGCGACCTGTTCGGTGCCTCGCCGAGGATCGGCTTCACCACCGACGTCGCGCTGTCCGTGTTCGTCGGCGTGGTGTGGCTGGCCGGTGTGCTGGTGCTGGCGCTGCTGGTGTCGCGCGGGGCTCCGTTGCCCGCGGGACTGCTGCGCTTCCAGGCGTCGGTGCGGCCGGCCGCGTACGCGATGGTCGCGCTGCTGCTGGCCTGCGTCGTCATCGGCTTGGTGGTAGCCCTGATCGTCGCGGCGACCCAGGGGCACGCGCGGGAGACGTTCGCGGTGATCCTGCTGGGCCTCCCCAACGTAGTGTGGCTGGCGCTGACGATCGGGCTCGGCGCCACCTGGAACGGGCGGGTGGAGGGGCCGCTCGGGCTGCCCATGCCGCATGTGCTCGACGAGGTGCTGCGCACCCCGGACGTCTCCGAGCTGAACCTGCGCACCCTCGCCGAGCACGACGGCCGCGTGTGGTGGCTGCTGATCATCGACGTCGTGCTGCTGCTGGCCGCCGCGTTCGTGATGGCGGCCCGGTCACCGGCCCGGGTGCGGGCCTGGCAGCACGCGGTGCACATGGCGGTCGCCCTCGTGCTCACGGTGTTCATGATCTGCCTCGTCGGGCGCGTCTCCGCGCACTTCGGGCTGTCCGTGCTCGGTATCGGTGATCTGGGCGGCGGTCTCGGGGGCCGGTTGTTCCTGAAACCCAAGATGTGGGGTGCCGTCGGTCTGGCCGTCCCCTGGGGGCTGGTGACCGGGTTCGCCGGGGCGCTGCTGGCGCGGCACGTGCGGCGGCGCGGCGAGGTGCGCACCGACAGCGAGGGCTGACGCCCCGTTCGCGCCGCCGCGCTACGTCCGCTGTACGAAAACCGGTTCGGCCCAGCGCGGCGGCGGCTTGGGCCGCTCCTCCCCCGCGCCCGGCAGTTGCCGGTCGACCCGCGTGGGCGTTCTCGGGCCCTCGGCCCCGCCGCCGGTCGTCGCGGCGCGCAGCGCGGCGACGAAGGCGAGGCAGGACGGGTACCGGTCGTCGGGACTCTTGGCCAGGGCCTGGGCGAAGACGGGGTCGACCCGCGGATCGAGGTCGGGCCGTTCCCCGGTCAGCGGCGGCGGTTCGTCGTACTGGTGGGCCCAGAGCAGGGCCATGTCGTCGTCGCGGATGAAGGGCGGGTGCCCGGCCAGTGTCTCGAAGACGACGCAGGCGAAACCGTACACGTCGCAGCGGGCGTCGACCGGCTTGCCGGAGATCTGCTCGGGGGCGACGTAGTCGAGCGTGCCGACGAACTGGCCGACCGTGGTGAAGCCGGTCAGGGACAGCGACTTCTTCGTCAGGCCGAAGTCGGTGAGGTAGACGTGCTCGGGGTGGTCGCTGTCGGTGCCGCGGGACACCAGGATGTTGCCGGGCTTGACGTCCCGGTGGACCAGTCCGTGGTCGTGGGCCGCGTCGAGCGCGGAGGCGACCTGGGCCGCGACGCGCAGGGCGGTGACGGGCGGCATCGGGCCCTCGCGGTCGAGGACGTGCCGCAGGTCGCTGCCGGCGACGTACCGCATCGCGATGTACAGCACGCCGTCCGTCTCGCCGGCCTCGAACACCGGCACGATGTGGGGGTGGTCGATCGCCGCGGCGGCCCGTGACTCGTGCGTGAAGCGGCGGCGGAAGGTGTCGTTGCGGGCGAGTTCCGGGGCGAGCAGCTTCAGGGCGACGGTGCGTTCCAGGCGCAGGTCCCGGGCCCGGTAGACGACGGCCATGCCGCCGCGTCCGATCTCCTGCTCGATCCGGTACCCGGCGATCTGCTGCCCGACCAGCTCGGAGGGCCGCCCGGAGAACAGGCTCGTCTCGCGGTTCAACGGCCGTCACCCTCGGGCGAGACGACCCGGGTGGGCGGCGCCGCAGCCGGCCGCCGATCTGCCTCACCACCGGCCCTGCCCTCCCGGTCCTCGGGGGACACGACGCGGGTGGGTTCGGGGGCGTCGGCGGACACGACCTTCGTCGGCTCCGGGGCGTCGGCGGACACGACCCTCGTCGGCTCCGGGGCATCGGGAGCCACGACGCGCGTGGGCTCAGGAGCCTCGGGCGCCACCAACCGCGTGGGCTCAGGAGCCTCGGGCGCCACCAACCGCGTGGGCTCAGGAGCCTCGGGAGGAGCCGCCCGTTCGGGTTCGGGGGCATCGGGAGCCACGACACGCGTGGGCTCAGGAGCCTCGGGCGCCACCAACCGTGTGGGCTCAGGAGCCTCGGGAGGAGCCGCCCGTTCGGGTTCGGGGGCATCGGGAGCCACGACACGCGTGGGCTCAGGAGCCTCGGGCGCCACCAACCGTGTGGGCTCAGGAGCCTCGCGAGGAGCCGCCCGTTCGGCTTCGGGGGCGTCCGGCTCAGGAGCGTCCGGGGACACCACCCTGGTCGGCTCGGGAGCGTCCGGGGACACCACCCTGGTCGGCTCGGGAGCGTCCGGGGACACATCCGTCGGCTTCTCGGGGCCCTCCGGAGACACGACCCGGGTCGGCTCAGGAGCACTCGGAGCCACCACCCCGGTCGGCTCAGGAGTACCCGGAGCGACCACCCGGGTCGGCTCCGGGGTGGCAGGCACGATCCCCTCCGGTTCGGGCGCCTCGGGCGGGGCCACCTCCGACGGCGTCGGCGTCTCCCGCCGGGCCGCCCCCGTCGCCCCGGGGGCACCCGGCGGCACCACCCGTGTGGGTCCGGCCGGTGCGCCCCGGGCGGATGGGGGCGTGTCGGCGGGGCGCACCGGCCGGACCCACACGGGT
>NZ_JAIGQA010000208.1:0-13133 GCF_019733245.1 Streptomyces sp. WAC04114 | reverse complement strand
GGGCAGGTCGACGGCAGGCCGACGGGCAGGCCGAGGGCGGGGCCGCACAGCGGGTCGACGGGCAGGCCGACGGCGGGTCGAGGGCCGGGCCGGCAGGGGCCGAAGGCCGGGCCGACAGCGGGCGAAGAGCAGGTCGACGGCAGGCCGACGGGCAGGCCGAGCGGGATCTCGCCGCAGTCGGCGGGGACCGTCCTCGCGCCCCGTTCGGGCCGTCATGGCCGGGCACACACCGCCCGGCCGTCGACGGCAGCCACTCCGCGACACGTGTCCGTGCTGGGGGGAGGTCGACTCACCGCCCCGGGCGGGACGGCGCCCAACTCACCACCCGAGCCAGGACGGCGACCGACCGCATATCCGGCCCGGCACACGCCGCGCCGGGCAAGGACGGACGGGCTGCGCAGGGATCGACTCACCGACCGGCAGACCGAACGCCCGACCGACCGGAGCAGTCGGCAGGCACCGCCCCCTCCTACGAACTCACCCGCACCGCCGCCCGGACCAGGCCGGCCACCCCCCGGGACCGGCTGTGCGGTGGCCAGGCGATCACCGTCGTGACCGTCGGCGCGTCCAGGACCGGCACGGCCCTGACGTCCTCGCGCAGTTGGGTCCGGCAGGACTCCGGTGCGATCCAGCAGGCGCGCCCGAGCGCGATCAACTGGAGGAGCTGTGCGTGGTCGCGGGCCTGCGGGCCGGGGCCGTTCGGGTACGTGCCGTCGGGGCCGGGCCAGCGCGGCATCGGCAGATCGGGGAGGCCGGTGACATCGGCCGTGCGGAGGTGGGGCCTGCCGGTGAGGGGATGTCCGGCCGGGAGCAGCGCCACCTGGCCCTCCGTGCGGAGCACTTCGGTGTCGAGGCCGGCCGTGCTGTCGAACGGCAGGTGCAGCAACGCCACGTCGGCCCGGCCGTCGCGCAGCATCGGGCCCTGCTCGCCCATGCCGCACAGGAGCAGATCGACGGTGACCGCGTCGGGTTCGGCGGCGTGGGCGTCGAGCAGTTTCGCCAGCAGGTCGCTGGACGCGCCGGCCTTGGTGACAAGGACGACCCCGGCCTGGCCGGTCGTCGTGAACGCCGCGCGGCGGGTGCGGCGTTCGGCAGCCTCGACCGCGTCGAGCGCCGCCCGGGCCTCCCGCAGGAGCACCGCCCCGGCCTCCGTCAGGGCGACCGCGCGGCTGCTGCGCTCCAGCAGCGTCGCCTGGAGCCGCCGTTCGAGCCGGCCGATCGCCCGCGACAGCGGGGGCTGCGCGATCCCCAGCCGCTGTGCGGCCCTGCCGAAGTGCAACTCCTCGGCGACGGCGACGAAGTACCGCAACTCCCTTGTCTCCACCCCGTGATGGTACTGCTCCGACCTCGGTCGATACCCGTGCGGTATCGCCGCCCACCCGATCGGTGTTGGCCTGCCGTCACCGGCCCCGGACAGGATCGGCGGCATGAGCGAACAGACGATCGCGCTGGTGACCGGCGCGAACAAGGGCATTGGATACGAGATCGCGGCCGGCCTGGGCGCCCTCGGCTGGAGGGTCGGGGTCGGCGCCCGGGACCGGGAGCGGCGCGAGAGTGCCGTGGCGAAACTGCGGGCGGCCGACGTCGACGCGTTCGGCGTACCGCTCGACGTGACCGACGACGCGAGCGTGGCCGGGGCCGCCCGGCTGGTCGAGGACGGCGCCGGACGTCTCGACGTGCTGGTCAACAACGCCGGGATCACCGGCAGCGTGCCGCAGATGCCCACCACGGTCGACCCGGCGACGGTGCGGACGGTCGTGGAGACCAACGTGATCGGCGTCATCCGCGTCACCAACGCGATGCTGCCGTTGCTGCGCCGTTCGCCGGCGCCGCGGATCGTGAACATGTCCAGCGGCGTCGGCTCACTCACCCGGCAGACCACCCCCGGCAGCGACACGGGCCCGATCGCCGTCGCCTACTCGCCGTCCAAGACCTTCCTCAACGCCGTCACGGTCCAGTACGCCAAGGAGCTCGGCGACACGGACATCCTCGTCAACGCCGCGTGCCCCGGCTACTGCGCGACCGACCTCAACGGCTTCCGCGGCACACGCACCCCGGAGCAGGGCGCGGCGGTCGCGATCCGGCTGGCGACGCTGCCCGACGGGGGCCCGACCGGCGCCTTCTTCGACGACGAGGGCGAGGTGCCGTGGTAGCCCCGCGGGGAGCGGCAGGTCCGTTCAGTTGAAGGGGACGGCGTCGGTCGCGGAGGTGTGCCAGTTGGTGACGACCGGCTTGTCGACCGTGATGGTGCCGACCTTCAGGGAGACCGGGTCGGGGTCGTCGTTGCCGACGGCGACGATGATGCTGTCCAGGTCCTTGCCGCCGTCCGCGTTCGTGCTCTTGGGGTTGACCCCGGCGTAGGCGGTGGTGTTCCCGCTCAGCGTGATCTGCTCGCCCACGGCCTGCTCCGCGGGGCCCGCCTCGGTGCCGTCGGATCCGAAGGCGACGGTCGGGAGTGCAGCGGGCAGGACGCAGGTGATCCCGGGCTTCGCCTTCGCGGAGATCAGGATGTAGCCACCGGCCTGGGTCTCGGACCTGGCGCTCCAGGAGAGGTCGTTGGCGCCGCAGCTCTGCCCGACGGGCTCCCGCTTGCCGTCGCCGGTGTCGGCGCCGGAACCGGCCCCCTCCTCGGTCCCGCCGGTCGCCCCGGAGCCCTTGCCCGCCCCGCCGGACGCCTTGCCGGTGCCCTGGCCTGCCCCCGCGGCCGAGGAGCCGGACGGGGTGGCCGCGTCGCCGGAGGCGCCGGCGGACGAGGCCCCCTGCGACGCGCCGGTGTCCGCGGTCTCGTCCGTGTCCTGGCACGCGGTCATCAGCAGGGCGCCGCCCACGAGGACTGCGGAGACGAGGAAGGCCTTGCGACGGTTGCCGGACATGAGATCCCCTGATTCATCGGTCGGTTGAGGCCGTGGTCGGTTCGGCCTCCCGGTGCTTCTTGCTCATGGGGAGGGGGCTGAGAGCCGCGGGGATCCCGTCGTCTTCATTCCCGCACACCACCGTCACGCGTCGGTGACATGTCCACGCAGTTGTCGCAGGAGTGGGCCATCCGGGGGATGTGACCTTCGTCGCCGCAGTGGCGAACCGGCGCGTGTGCCGCCGTGCCGTGCGCCGATCGCGGCGGCAGCGGCACATGGCCCGTCGGCGGAGGTCACAGGGCCGGCACGCGAGGCCGCGACAGGTAGGTCCGCGCCCCCGGAGGGCAATATCTGTGCCCGCAAAATGAGAAATAGGCGCGGGGCCCGCCGAATATTCCTCGATCGGCCGCCCGATCGGAATTTTCGTTCACCACGGGGCCGAACCCCCCGTGCTACTGTCGATCTCAGTTGCAGGTGTGGTTGCCAGAAGGTTCATTTCCTACGGGGTAATCATCACGGCGACACGGAATTCACAAAGGGTGAATTCCCGAAACCGCCTCCGAAGGAGAAACAAAATGGCTACTGGCACCGTGAAGTGGTTCAACGCTGAAAAGGGCTTCGGCTTCATCGAGCAGGACGGCGGCGGCGCCGACGTCTTCGCCCACTACTCGAACATCGCCGCCCAGGGCTTCCGCGAGCTGCTCGAAGGCCAGAAGGTGTCGTTCGACATCGCGCAGGGCCAGAAGGGCCCGACGGCCGAGAACATCGTGCCCGCCTGACATCGGCGCTCGCGCATATTTCGCAGCTGGGGCCCGCACCTGAAGGGTGCGGGCCCCAGCTCGCTGCTTTTCCCCGCCGGTCCGATCCGGCCATATCGACTCCGGCTCGTCTCGAGATTCTCTGCGCCGCTCCTCTGCTGCGGATTTCCTTGCTACGCGCCCGTCAAGGAAGGTCCCGCATGAAGCGTGCCCACACATCCCGTACCCGTGACCGTTTTCAGCAGGGCAGCGGGGCCGACCGCCGCTCCGCCGGTCGTCCGCGCCGCTCCGGCGGCTTCGGAAGTCACCGGGCTCCCCAGGGCGAGTTCGCCCTGCCGAAGACGATCACTCCTTCGCTGCCGGCGGTCGAGGCGTTCGCCGATCTCGACCTCCCCGAGCGGCTGCTGGCCACTCTCGGCCGCGAGGGCGTGACCGCGCCGTTCCCGATCCAGGCGGCGACCCTGCCGAACTCCCTGGCCGGCCGGGACGTGCTCGGCCGCGGCCGCACCGGCTCCGGCAAGACCCTGGCTTTCGGCCTCGCCGCACTGGCCCGCACGGCCGGGCGGCGCGCCGAGCCCCGGCAGCCGCTCGCCCTCGTCCTGGTGCCCACCCGCGAGCTGGCCCAGCAGGTCACCGACGCCCTCACCCCGTACGCCCGCTCCGTGAGTCTGCGGCTCGCCACCGTCGTCGGCGGGATGTCCCTCGGCCGGCAGGCCAGTGCCCTGCGCGGCGGGGCCGAGGTGGTCGTCGCCACGCCCGGCCGGCTCAAGGACCTCATCGACCGGGGCGACTGCCGCCTGGACCAGGTCGACATCACCGTTCTCGACGAGGCGGACCAGATGGCCGACATGGGCTTCATGCCGCAGGTCACCGCCCTGCTCGACCAGGTGCGCCCCGGCGGCCAGCGGATGCTGTTCTCGGCCACCCTGGACCGCAACGTCGACCGGCTGGTCCGCACCTACCTGCACGACCCGGTCGTCCACTCCGTCGACCCGTCGGCGGGCGCGGTCACCACGATGGAGCACCACGTCCTCCATGTGCACGACGCCGACAAGCACCGGACGACCACCGAGATCGCGGCGCGCGACGGCCGGGTCATCATGTTCCTCGACACCAAGCACGCGGTGGACCGGCTGACCACGCACCTGCTGAACAGCGGTGTCCGTGCGGCGGCCCTGCACGGCGGCAAGTCCCAGCCCCAGCGGACCCGGACGCTCGCCCAGTTCAAGAGCGGGGACGTGACGGTCCTGGTGGCGACGAACGTCGCGGCGCGCGGCATCCACGTGGACAACCTCGACCTGGTCGTCAACGTGGACCCGCCCAGCGACCACAAGGACTACCTGCACCGCGGCGGCCGCACCGCCCGGGCCGGCGAGTCCGGCAGCGTGGTCACCCTGGTCACCCCGGGCCAGCGGCGCGGCATGAGCCGGCTGATGTCGTCGGCGGGCATCACCCCCCAGATCGCCCAGGTGCGTTCCGGCGAGGCGGAGCTGAGCCGCATCACGGGCGCCCAGGCCCCTTCCGGGATCCCGGTCGTCATCCCCGCCCCGCGCGCGGAACGCCCTCGCGGCGCCTCCGCCGGGCCCCGGGGCCGCCGGGGCCGCCGTCCCGCCGGGCAGGGCCGTCCCTCCGGACAGGGCCGCCCCGCCGGTGAAGCGGCGCGTGCCAGGGGGCAGCGGCGGACCGGCTCCGGCTCGGCCGCGTAGGGCCTGTCGTTTGGATCAGGTCGCAGGATGGCTGCGGTTCCTCTCAGCGCCGGTGAGCGGGGCCTGGTGCGTGCAGCTGCAAGGCGGAGGAGGGCGTCGACGCGATGGGGGTCCCTCCCGCGCGAGCGCAGCCGAGCGTGGGGGAGTCGGCAACCGACGACAACGCGGCAGATGCGCGTGCCAGGCCCCGCGTCTGCGGGCTGATCCAAACGACAGGCCCTAACGCCCTGCGCCCACTCGCCCTCCCCCTCTCGGCAGGAGACACCCATGACACCGGTCCTGACGCAGCACCCCGCCACGGCCCACGCACCTCGGATCCGTGACGACATGACGGTCGAGGTGGCGCTGTCCCTGATGGCCGGCGCACAGGTCGATCACCTCGTCCTGTGCGACGGGGACGACCAGAGCACGGGGCTGGTCACCCTGGCCCGGCTCACCGTGCTGCGGGACGCCCCCGGCTACACGGACCGAGTAAGGCTCCGGGACCTCCCGGAGGAGTGAGACACCGGCGGTCACCGCCATCACGGACCCAGTGGGGCCCTGCCGACGCGCGTCGGCAGGGCCCCACTGCCATGTCGCCACACGATCGGAGGCCACAGAATGCCTGCATCCAACGGACTCCAAAATCTGTCTTTGTCAGAGTAGACATTGCTCCTCGTCGTGGTTAACCTTCTTCTCGTAGACATGGACAGGCGAGAACCGAGGAAGGACGGAGGAGCAGACGCCATCAGGATCGCCCGGCCGGGAAGCTCTCGGTCCGGGTACCGCAAGACCCCGGATTGGATGGTGGTCCCCGGTCACGCAGCCGCGATCCCCGCTACCCCTCCCGCAGCCGGGCCGGGTAGCGGAAACAGAAGGTCGGCACCGCATAAGGGCCGACAGATGGTGTTGAATTTCCTTCGGGGCCCTGGTGCCGTACGGCACCAGGGCCCCTCGACGCGTTGCATACGAGGTGACATGCCAGCAGATACCCCGCTCAGTGATCGTCTGGAAGACGATGACTACCCGGCCTACACCATGGGCCGGGCCGCCGAGATGCTCGGCACCACCCCCGGCTTCCTGCGCGCCATCGGGGAGGCCCGGCTGATCACGCCGCTGCGCTCGGAGGGCGGGCACCGCCGCTACTCCCGCTACCAGCTGCGGATCGCCGCGCGCGCCCGCGAGCTCGTCGACCGGGGGACCCCGATCGAGGCCGCCTGCCGCATCGTCATCCTCGAGGACCAGCTGGAGGAAGCCCAGCGCATCCACGCCGAGTACCGCGCGGCGCACGAGGCCTCCGGCGGTTCCGCTCCCGCTTCGAGCTGATCGCGCGACGGCAGGCGGGGCCCGTCACCCGCTCCCTGAAACCCCGGGTCGGCGACCTGGGGTTCGTTGTTGCCCCGGTCCGCGCGCGACCCGCCCCGGGCGGATCGCTCCATCAGGTCAACCGTCCCGGACTCTTGACTCGTCAAGCGGTAGTGGCGATTCTCGTCGCACGCTTTGCGAGGTCATGACAAGACCGCGCGACCCCCCGACCGAGGGACGTGGGCTGTGATCAGTTCCGGACGCCCGTACCGCAGACGCAAGAACGTCACCGTTGTGTCGCTGCTCCTGCTCGTGCTGTCGATCGCGCTCGGCCCCACCCCGAGTGCCGCGGCCGGGAACGACTGGTGGGACCCGGCCGCACGGCCCGCGCCGGACTCCCGGATCAACGTCACGGGCGAGCCCTTCACCGGCACCGACGCCAAGGGCCGGGTGCGCGGGTTCGTCGACGCGCACGACCACATCTTCTCCAACGAGGCCTTCGGCGGCCGGCTGATCTGCGGCAAGGCGTTCTCCGAGCAGGGCGTGGCCGACGCGCTCAAGGACTGCCCGGAGCACTACCCCGACGGCTCGCTCGCGATCTTCGACTTCATCACCAACGGCGGCGACGGCAAGCACGACCCGAACGGCTGGCCCACCTTCAAGGACTGGCCGCGGCACGACTCGCTGACCCACCAGCAGAACTACTACGCCTGGATCGAGCGGGCCTGGCGCGGCGGGCAGCGCGTGCTGGTCAACGACCTCGTCACCAACGGCGTGATCTGCTCGGTGTACTTCTTCAAGGACCGCTCCTGCGACGAGATGACGTCCATCCGGCTGCAGGCCAAGCTGACCTACGACATGCAGGCCTACGTCGACACGATGTACGGCGGGCCCGGCAAGGGCTGGTTCCGGGTCGTCACCGACAGCGCGCAGGCCCGCAAGGTCATCGAGCAGGGCAAGCTGGCGGTGGTCATGGGGGTCGAGACCTCCGAGCCGTTCGGCTGCAAGCAGGTCCTGGACATCGCGCAGTGCAGCAGGGCGGACGTCGACAAGGGCCTGGACGAACTGCACGCGCTGGGCGTGCGCAGCATGTTCCTGTGCCACAAGTTCGACAACGCCCTGTGCGGGGTGCGGTTCGACTCGGGCTCGCTCGGAACGGCCATCAACGTCGGCCAGTTCCTGTCGACCGGCACGTACTGGAAGACCGAGACGTGCAAGGGCCCGCAAGCCGACAACCCCATCGGCAACGCGGCTGCGCCCGCGGCCGAGAAGAAGCTGCCGGCGGGCGAGGAGGTCCCGTCGTACAGCGCCGACGCGCAGTGCAACGTGCGGGGGCTCACCGATCTCGGCGAGTACGCCGTCCGCGGCATGATGAAGCGCGGCATGATGCTGGAGATCGACCACATGAGCGTCAAGGCCACCGGCCGGGTGCTCGACATCTTCGAGTCCGAGTCCTACCCCGGCGTGCTCTCCTCGCACAGCTGGATGGACATGGACTGGACCGAGCGGGTCTACGGGCTCGGCGGCTTCATCGCCCAGTACATGCACGGCTCCGAGGGCTTCATCGCGGAGGCGAAACGCACCGAGGCCCTGCGCGACAAGTACGGCGTGGGCTACGGCTACGGCACCGACATGAACGGCGTCGGCGGCTGGCCGGGACCGCGCGGGGCGGACGCGCCGAACAAGGTCACCTACCCGTTCAAGAGCGTCGACGGCGGTTCGGTCATCGACCGGCAGGCGACCGGCGAGCGCACCTGGGACCTGAACACCGACGGTGCCGCCCACTACGGCCTCGTCCCGGACTGGATCGAGGACATCCGCCGGGTCGGCGGCCAGGACACGGTCGACGACCTGTTCCGGGGCGCGGAGTCCTACCTCGGCACCTGGGGGGCCTCCGAGAACCACAAGGCGGGCGCCAACCTCGCGGCCGGGGCCGCCACTTCGGCCAGTTCCTCGGAGTGGAGCCTGTTCACGAGCTACCAGCCGCACCGGGCCGTCGACAGCGACCGCCGCACCCGCTGGGCCAGCGACTGGAGCGACGACCAGTGGTACCAGGTCGACCTCGGCTCGGCGCGGACCGTCGGGCGGGTCACCCTCGACTGGGAGCGCGCGTACGCCAAGTCGTACCGGATCGAGCTGTCCGCCGACGGCGTGAACTGGCGGACCGCCTGGTCCACGACCGCCGGTGACGGCGGCCTGGACACCGCGCGGTTCGCCGGCACACCGGCCCGGTACGTCCGCGTCCACGGGCTGGAGCGCGGCACCGGCTGGGGCTACTCCCTGTACGAGGTCGGCGTCCACAGCAACTGACCGGCACGAGAGGGGCTCCATGGCACGGTTGCCGTCCGCCGAGCGGCGGCGACAGCTCACCGAAGCGGCGATCAGGGCGATGGCCCGGGACGGCGTCCCCAGGACGACGACCCGGTCCATCGCCGCCGAGGCGGGCGTCTCGCTGAGCGTCTTCCACTACTGCTTCGACTCCAAGCAGCAGCTGATCGAGTCCGTGATCACCACCATCACCGGGCACTACGTCACGGTGGTGAAGGAGGCCATCCGGCCCAGAGCCACCCTCGAGGAGACGGTCCGGGCGGGTTTCCAGGCGTACTGGGACCACGTCCGGGCCCATCCCGACGAGCACATGCTCACCTACGAGCTCGCGCAGTACGCCCTGCGCCAGCCCGGCTTCGAGCATCTGGCGCGCCGGCAGTACGAGTTGTACGCCGAGACGTACACCGATCTCATCGACCAGCTGCGGCAGTCCATGGGGCTGCGCCTGCGCGTGCCCGTCCCGGTCCTGGCCCGCTACCTGGCCGCCATGACCGACGGCCTGACGCTCAACCACCTCGTGCTCGGTGACGACTCGGCCTGGACGGGCGTCCTCGACATGGTCACCGCGCACGTCGCCGGGCTGGTGCACGAGGACTGACGGGGGCACCTCCTGAATTGGTTGTCATGGGAAAGGCTTTGAGGGGCATTCGAACACAACAAGTCGAAAGTGAGGAGAGTGCGGCCCGTTCGGTCCGTGCCATCGACAACTGGGAGTTTTCCATGGCGAGTTATGGCGGTTCCTCTGCCGCGTCCTCCGGTTCGCGCACCAACGGCCTGGCGATCGCGAGCCTGTGCTGCGGCATCATCGGCCTGTTCTTCCTGAACATCATCCTGGGCCCGCTGGCCATCGTCTTCGGTGCCGTCGCCCAGCGGCAGGCGTCGGTCAAGAACGGTGCCGGAATGGCGAAGGCCGGCATCATCCTCGGCATCGTCGACGTGGTCCTGTGGCTCGTGCTCCTGGCCGTGGCCAGCAGCAACGGCGGCTTCAGCTGGTACGTCGGCGGCTAGCCTCCGACACGGTCCTCTTGCGGGCGCGGTACGCGGCGGCCTTGATCTTGTTGCCGCAGGAGTCCATCCCGCACCACTGACGCCGCATGCCCCGCGAGCGGTCGATGTAGGTGCGGGTGCACTCCGGGTTGTCGCACTCCTTGAGCAGGGGCACGTCCGGGCCGCTCAGGAGCTCGACGGCGTGCCGCGCCACCAGGGAGAGGGCCTCGTCGGGCGTCGCCTGCGTCCAGCGCCCCGACGGGGTGAGCTGGGGCACGGCGGGCGGTGTGCGGGCGGCGTTGTTCACGACGGTCAGCGCCGCCCCGTCGTACTCCTCCCCGAGCCGGCGGGCGGTGACGAGTGTGTGGACCGCCTCCCGTACGGCCCTCGCCCGCTCGACGTCGGCCTCCCGGCCCGGGGAGACCGCGTCGACCAGGCCGGACTCCACGTACCAGGCGTTCAGCCGGTCCGGCGTCACGAACATCTCGAAGCGCAGCGAACGGCGGGCCCGGAGCGTGGCGGCGAAGTCGAGCGCCGGGTTTCCGCAGACGAAGACATGATCGAGATTCACGTCACCATTCTGACCGGTGACCATCCTCTCGGCAAGCCTCAGAGGCGCGCGGCATCGCCCGCCCGGACGGGCCTAGGTCGGCCGCGCTCCCACGCATCACGTCACCGCTTGAGCCAGTGGTGTCCCTGCGGCCGGCCCCTGCCGACGCCCCTTCGGTTCGCGGCCCTACGTCAGGAATCGTACGGTCCGTCGCCGGTCGCGGTGTCGGCCCGGGCCCGGCCGGGGGCCAGGCGGCGGTAGGCGGCGCGGGCGTGGACGAGACGGGCCAGGGCCGTGCCGATGAGGGCGGCGGTGAGCAGGCAGGCCAGCCAGGTGGTGTCGCGGTCCCCGGCCCAGCTGAGGACGCCGGCGGGCGGTATGGCGAAGCCGTTGAGGAACAGCCAGCACAGCAGGGCCGTCCCGGGGGCGGCCGTGAAGCGTGCGCACAGGCCCAGCAGGGCGGAGAGCAGGGACAGCGCGGGCAGGGCCAGTTCCGGCCGGTCGGGCCCCACCATGGTGTTGAGCAGCGCCACCAGCACCAGTGCGCCGCCGCCGGCCCCGGCCCAGACCAGCGGTGTGGCCACGGGCTGCGGTACGGGTCTGGCTCCGGTTCCCAGAGGCTTCCACTCGATCATGCTGGCGCTTCCCTCCGGTCCTCCTGGACGGAATTCTCCCCTGGTCTCCCCCACCGGCTCCCGGGGTGCTCGCCAGAGTGCCAGCCGGCCCACACCCGTGGAACAGGCAATCCGGACAGCCACGCCGAGCGCCCAGGGCCTCCGGCGGTGTGCGGCAGATTCCCGAGGGCCACCCGGCCGAGCTCCTTCGGGGGCTCGGGGCGGCGCTCGGGGGGGGCGGGGGACGGCGCTCCCTGCCCGGCCGGGCTCCTTCGGTGGCTCGGGGATGCGCTCCGCGGGCGGCGGTCAGCGGTCAGCGGTCAGCGGTCAGCGGTCAGCGGTCAGCGCGAACCCCCTTACGCGACGGGGGTTCTCGTCCTGGAGGACGGTCGGCGGGTCGGTCATGGGCAATTCACTGGCGGAATACGGAAATCCTGGTTCTTTCCGGCGGAGCCGCCGGCCGCCCGGGCACGAGTGCCAACGAGTGAATGCGGCCGTCCCCGCGTGACCGCCGAGACCGCCCCGGGAAGGGCTGCCGCATGCCCAAGTTCCTCATCCAGGCCTCCTACACACCCGATGGCACCCAAGGGCTGCTCAGGGAAGGCGCGAGTGGGCGGCGGGCCGCCGTGGAGCAGGTCGTCTCCGGGCTCGGCGGGCGGGTCGAGGCCATGTACTTCGCCTTCGGGGCGGACGACCTCATCATGATCGTCGAGCTCCCCGACAGCGTCTCCATGGCCGCCGCCAGTCTCACCGTCAAGGCCAGCGGCGCCCTGCAGACCCGGGCCACCCCGTTGCTCACCCTCGACGAGATCGACGAGGCCGCCCGCCGGCAGGTCTCCTTCCGCGCACCCGGCGCCTGAACCGGCCCGCCCCGTTACCGTTTCGGAAATCGGGCCGCACGAGACGGGGGGCGTTCGTCGCCATGGGCATACGCGGGGAACTGCGCGGGCGGTGGGAGCGGGGGCGGGTGCTCGCGGCGGACCATCCGCTCCTGGCCGACATCGGTGTCGCACTGCTCGTCCAGAGCGCCATGACCATGCCGTTCCTGGTGCCGCGCGCACCCGGGCTGCCGCCGGCGACCTGGGCCGCGTACGGAATGAGCACGCTCACCGTGCTGCCGCTGGTCTGGCGCAGACGCGCTCCCGTCGCCGTGCTGTTCGCGGTGCTGGCCGCGAACCTGCTGTACCGGCTGACCGTCGACGGGCCCGGGCAGCCGCTGCCGTACACCGGACTCGTCGTCGTCTACACCGTCGCCGCGCTGTCGGCCGCGCGCGAACGGCTGGTCACCGGGCTGGTGCTGCTGGTCGCGGTGCCCGTGGGGGTATGGCTCAACACCCGGTCGGCACGCGAACTGACCTTCTCCCTCTTCGTGTTCGCCGCCGCCTACGTCTTCGGGCGGCTCACCGACGCCCGGCAGCGGGCCCACCGCGTCGAGGCCGAGCGGGCCGCGGCGCGCGAACGGGCCCGGATCGCACGGGAGATGCACGACATCCTCTCCCACGCCGTCAGCCTGATGATCGTGCAGGCCGAGGCCGGACCCGTGGCGGTGCGTGCCGCGCCCGAGCGGGCCGAGGCGGCCTTCGACGCCATCTCGGCGGCCGGCCGGGACGCCATGGCGCAGTTGCGGCACATGCTGGGGGTGCTGCGGGACGACGGCGCCGAGAGCGACGGCACCGCCCCGCGCGAGCCTCAGCCCGGGCTCGCCGCGCTGCCCGGTCTGCTCGACCGGGTGCGCGCGAGCGGGCTCGACGTGAGGTACCGGGCCGTGGGGGACGTCCGGCCCGTCCCCGAGAGTGTCGGGGCCACCGTCTTCCGGGTGGTGCAGGAGGCCCTGACCAATACCCTCAAGCATGCGGACGCGCATACCGTGCGGGTTGAAGTGACGTACACCGCTGTGGAGTTGGAGGTCGCCGTGAGCGATGACGGGCGGGGGTCGCACGCCGTGCCCCGTCGGGGCGGGCACGGGCTCGTCGGCATACGCGAGCGGGCGGCGGCCCACGGGGGCGGCGCCGTCGCCGGGCCGGGCGCGGCACGCACCGCCACGGGTCCGGCCT
>NZ_JAIGQA010000207.1:0-13340 GCF_019733245.1 Streptomyces sp. WAC04114 | reverse complement strand
GTCCAGAACGCCGAGACCCACACCCACGGCGTCGACGCCCCCGGCGTACCCGTCGTGCACGCCGCCGACTACCTCGACCACCGCGCCGCCCTGCTCGCCGCCGAGCACGTCACCGTCGTGGGCCTCGGACAGTCCGGCGCCGAGATCTTCCTCGACCTGCTCCGCAACAGGACCGCCGGACACGAGAAACTCCACTGGCTGGGCCGCACGGAGGCCTTCGCCCCCATGGAGTACTCCAAGCTCGGCCTGGAGCACTTCACCCCCGACCACACCCGCTACTTCCACGCCCTGCCCGAATCAACCCGCGACCGGCTCGTCGAGAGCCAGTGGCAGCTGCACAAGGGCATCGACGCCGCCACCATCGCCGCCGTCCACGACGAGCTCTACCGCCGCACCCTGCACGGCGGCTGGCCCGACGCCGTGCTCACCCCCGGCGTCCGCGTCCGCACCGCCGGCCGCGTCGCGACGACCAAAATCGAACTGCACCTGGAGCACACGCTCCAGGACAGCCGCTCCCGCCTCACCACCGACGCCGTCGTCCTCGCCACCGGCTACCACGAGCGCCCCCTCGACCGGATCCTCGCCGGCCTCGACCCCTACATGCGCCGCGACAACCGGGAGCGCCCCCGCATCGACGAGGACCACCGGCTCGTCCTCGACCCGTCCGTCACCGGCACGGTGTACGTCCAGAACGCCGAGACCCACACCCACGGCGTCGGCGCCCCCGACCTCGGCCTCGCCGCCTGGCGCAGCGCGATCATCCTCAACTCCCTGACGGGCAGCGAGGCCTACGCACTCCCGGGCCGCACCGCCTTCACCACCTTCGGCCTCACCCAGCGCCGGCACGTCCCGCCGCCCCGCGAGGCACCGGCGCTGACCCCGCTGGTCGACGACCGAAGGTGATGAAGCGCCCGGCTAGAAGACGGGCGTGCCGTTACGGGTGAGCTTCCAGTCGACCCCCGCGAACGCGGCCGGGTCGATCGACCCCTTCGCCTTCACCCAGGCGATCATGGTGTTGCGGATCTCGTCCGAGTTCGACCACACCATCTGGGCCGCGGCGACATGCGGGAAGTTGCCGCCGCCGTTGGCCCGGTAGTTGTTCACCGCGAACACGAACTTCGCGTCGTCGGCGAGCGGCTGCCCCTCGAACGTCACGCCCGTCACCCGCGACCCGGCCGGCTTCGCGATGTCGATCTCGTACGACAGACCGCTCACCACGTCGTAGTTGTAGTCCGGCGTGCCGTTCGCGTTCGTCAGCTTCGCCGGATCCACCGCCGCGTCCGGCGCCGTCTGCACGAAGTAGTTCGCCGAGAACTCCAGGTACGCCTTCATCTGCGCACCCGTCATCAGACGCGCCTCCAGCGTGTTCTCGAAGACGTACAGACCCGCCACGTCCCGGATCGTCACCTCGCCAGCCGGGATCCGGGCACTGCGCGAGAAGCACGCCGCCTGCGACAGCACCGGCAGCGCGGCGTGCTCCGTGCCCGCCAGCGCCTGCTTCACCGTGTCCGCCTGGATGTGGTTGATCAGGTCGATGATCGGCACGTCCTTGTACGGCGCCTCGGCCGACGTCATCTCCGCCGCGTTCGTGCCGATGACCTGGTTGACGTATGCCACGACCTTCTCGTGCTCGTCCGCCAGCAGCTGCGTGATCTTCGGGTCCTCCTCCACGGTGTTGGAGTTGAGGACCTTCGCGCCGACCTTCTCGACCTTCCAGCAGCCCTTCTCGAAGACCAGCTCGAAGTCGAACAGCGTCAGCCGCTGGCCCCACTTCAGCGGCTCCGACAGCACGACCCGCTTGCCGGTCTTCTTGTTGGTGACGAAGTACTCGGGGATCTCCGTGTGCGCGTGCCCGACCAGGATCGCGTCGATCCCCGGCACCTGCTCCGCCACCAGGGCCGCCGCGTTCTCGATGTACGGCAGCTGGTCACCGTAGGACGACGTGCCCGACGAACCGCTGTGCGCCGACACGATGACCACGTCCGCGCCCATCGACCGCAGCTTCGGCACCCACTTCGCCGCCTGCTCCTCCAGACCCGGGAACGTCATCTTGCCCTGCACGTTCGCCTTGTCCCAGATCGCGATGCCCGGGTTGGTCAGCCCCAGCACCGCCACCTTCACATCCCGCCCGTGCGGCGTACGCAGGCGGTGCATGCTGTACGGCGCGAACGCCGGCCGCAGCGTCTTCGCGTCCAGCGCGTTCGCCCCCAGCAGCGGGAAGTCGCACTGCTGCTCGAACTTGCGCAGCACCGGGATGCCGTAGTTGAACTCGTGGTTGCCGAGCGCCGCGGCGTCGTAGCCCATGGCGTTCATCGCCTGTGCCATCGGGTGCACCGGGCCGCCCTTGGCGGTGATCGGGTCGACCTTGGCGTAGTAGTACGACAGCTGCGTGCCCTGGATGGTGTCGCCCGCGTCGATCAGCAGCGTGTTGCGGCGGCCCTTCTCCGCACGGACCCGGTTCACCAACGTCGAGACCTTCGCCAGGCCGACGTCGTTGTGGTCCTTGTCGTCGAACTCCTTGTCCGTGAAGTAGTCCCAGTTGAAGACGTTGCCGTGCAGGTCCGTCGTCCCCAGCACGGTGAACGCGTACCGCTTGGCACCCGGCTTCGCCTCGGCCGCCTGCGCACCCGGCGCTCCGACCGCACCGGCCAGCGCCACCCCCGCCCCGGTCACGGCGGACTTCTCCAGGAACTTCCGGCGGTTCAACGGCATGTCTGGCTCCCCTTGCGGAATCTGTGAACGACGCGCGTAGATAACGCGCGTAGATTCTGACCCGTCCATGACCGGCCGCAACAGACCCGACAGGTTGCGATCTGATGACTCGGCCCCCGAACTCCCGGCCGCCAACCAGCCCAGACATGACAGAGTGGGGCGTATGACCGCGGCCACTCCAGACGCCTCCCAGCCCGCCGTCCCCTACGGCACACCCGAGGCCCCCCGCATCGCCGTCCGCGGCGAAGCCCGCCTCGAAGTCGACCCCGAGATCGCCCGCATCGGCATCACCGTCGCCGCCCGCGGCCGCGACCGCCGCTCCGCCCTCGACGACCTCACCCGCCGCAACGCCGGCATCCTCGACCTCGTCAAGTCCTACGGCGACGCCGTCGAACGCCTGGAGACCGGCGCCTTCTCCATCACCCCCGAACTCACCAAACACGGCCGGGGCGAACGCGTCCGCACCTACCACGGCAGCGTCCGCGTCACCGCCGAACTCACCGACTTCACCGCCCTGGGCGAACTCACCACCCGCCTCGCCGACCTCGAACTCACCCGCGTAGACGGCCCCTGGTGGTCCCTGCGCCCCGACTCACCCGCCCACCGCGAGGCCAGGAAGAAGGCCGTACAGGAAGCCGTGCAACGCGCCCGCGAGTATGCCGAAGCACTCGGCACCACGCTTTCCGCCCTGGTCGAACTCGCCGACATCGGCGCCGAGAGCGCCCCGCCGGCCTACCCCCAGGCCCCCGGCCGCATGCGCTCCGCGGCCTTCGCCGGCGCCGCCGAGGACGCCCCGGCCCCCCTCGACCTCGAACCCCAGCGCCAGCGCGTCCACGCCCAGATCAACGCCCGCTTCACGATGGTGCCGCCGCAGCTGTAGCCACACGGCATTCTTTCGAAAATCGGACCGAATTCCTTGAGGTGCTCATCGGAGCACCTCGCCGCACACTTCAACACTTGTCAATAACGCTTCACGCAAAGTCTGTTGAGTGGTCACCCCCGACCAATTCACTACCAGTCGGTAACTCATAGGCTCGATTCATGCGCCGAGCCAAAATCGTCTGCACCCTGGGACCCGCCACCGACTCGTACGACCAGATCAAACACCTGGTCGACGCCGGAATGGACGTAGCCCGCTTCAACCTCAGCCACGGCGGCCACGCCGAACACGAGGAGCGCTACCACCGGGTCCGCAAAGCCGCCGACGAGACCGGCCGCAGCGTCGGCCTCCTCGCCGACCTTCAAGGCCCGAAAATCAGGCTCGGCCACTTCACCGAAGGACCCGTACTCCTCGAACGCGGCGACACCTTCACCATCACCGTCGAGGAAGGCGTCGAAGGCGACGGCCGCATCTGCGGCACCACCTACGCCGGCCTCGCCACCGACGTCACCCCCGGCGAACGCATCCTCATCGACGACGGCAAGGTCTGCCTCCAAGTCACCGCGGTCGACGGCCCACGCGTCCACACCACGGTCCTCGAAGGCGGAGTGATCTCCGACCACAAAGGCCTCAACCTCCCCGGCGTCGCCGTCTCCGTGCCCGCCCTCTCCAAGAAGGACGAGGACGACCTCCGCTGGGCCCTGCGCACCGGATTCGACGTCATCGCCCTTTCCTTCGTCCGCTCCGGCCGCGACATCCACGACGTCCACCGCATCATGGACGAGGAAGGCCGCCGCCTCCCCGTCATCGCCAAAATCGAAAAACCCCAGGCCGTCGACACCGTCGACGACATCGTCGCCGCATTCGACGGCATCATGGTCGCCCGCGGAGACCTCGGCGTCGAAATGCCACTGGAACACGTCCCGATCGTCCAGAAGCGCGCCATCAAACTCGCCAAGCGCAATGCCAAACCGGTCATCGTCGCCACCCAGATGCTCGACTCGATGATCGACAACGCCCGCCCCACCCGGGCCGAGGCCTCCGACGTCGCCAACGCGGTCATCGACGGCACCGACGCGGTGATGCTGTCCGGAGAGACCAGCGTCGGCAAGCACCCGATCGACACGGTCCGCACGATGGCCCGCATCGTAGAAGCGGCGGAGGAGGACATCCTGGCGAAGGGCCTCCCGCCGCTGACCGAACGCAACAAACCACGCACCCAGGGCGGCGCGGTCGCCCGCGCGGCGGCGGAGATCGGCGACTTCCTCGGCGCGAAGTTCCTCGTCGCCTTCACCCAGTCGGGCGACACCGCCCGCCGCCTCTCCCGCTACCGCTCCCCGATCCCCCTCCTCGCCTTCACCCCCGACCAGGCGACCCGCTCACAACTCAGCCTGACCTGGGGCGTCGAGACGTTCCTCGGCCCGTGCGTCGACTCCACGGACGCGATGGTCGACCAGGTCGACGAGCTGCTGCTGCGCTACGGCCGCTGCCGCCCGGGCGACACGGTCGTCATCACGGCGGGCTCCCCACCCGGCGTCTCCGGCTCGACGAACATGGTCCGGGTCCACCGCATCGCGGAGTAGGCACATCAGTACTTGGGGCCGACGTGGGCGTCCATGAGAGCGACGGAGGCTTTGCGGGCGACGGAGATGTTGAACGGGTCGCCGTTGCGGGTGCAGAGCGTCCACTCGACGCCGAGCGTGTCCAGGGTGTCGGTGTAGAGCCGCCGGATGTCCTCGGAGACGTTGGTGAAGAAGTACCGCGGATACTCGTACCGCTTCCGCTCACCGGCGACCGTGCGGGTCGTCCAGTTGGTGATCCGGCACCCGTCGGAGTGGATGAGCCCGCGGATGAATTCCCAGGGGTGAGCGTCGACGATGACCTGTTGCCAGGGTTCGAGGACGATGCGCCGCTCGTGTTTCTTGCCGGGGCCGTGCTGGGGGAACAGGCAGTGCAGGTGTTTCGAATAGACCTTCACGTTGCTGCAGCCGGTCTTGCGGACACGGCAGGTCGAGTTCGCAGGAAAGACCGCCCGCATGGCCGCTTCACAGGCGTCCATGAGCCCCGGCCATGAGTCCGTGCAGGTGATCATGAGGTTGGGAACGCGGTGCTCGGAGTAGTGGCTGATGTGTCCGTCGCCGAGGTACAGACCCAGCAGATAGGAATAGGCGGGCTCATCCAGATCCCGCCCGTCGCACCGGGGGCACTTCGGATCGTGGCGGCCGGGGCACTCGCCTCGTTTCGCCCGGTCCAAGTGTTTCCAGTAGCCGATCGTCCCCAGCGGCACGTTGAGGCTGCGTGCCACATCCGCGTTTCTCGCGCCGCCGCGCAGCAGGGTGATGGCCTTCTGTCGCACGTCAGTGCCATGGAAGTTCATGCGATCACTGTGGGTCACTAGGAGTGACCTTGGGCAGCGAAAAGCGGAGAACCACGCGAACGTGATCCTCCGCTTACTCAGTGCCGGGTGCGGGACTCGAACCCGCACGTCCTCTCGGACAGATGTGTTTGAGACATCAGCGTCTGCCTGTTCCGCCAACCCGGCGACAGCACTGATCGGAGTGTACCCGGTGACCGGTACCGGCTTCAGCTAGGTACGCTCTTGGGAGCAGACCGGCCCTGCCCCGTAACGAGGAGCCCACGTGAGTGCCCCCGAGTCGCCCCAGCCTGTTGACGTGCCTGATGAGGACAAGTCGCACGTGCCTCCGATGACGACGCGGGTCGTCATCGCCGAGGACGAGGCGCTGATCCGGCTCGATCTCAAAGAGATGCTGGAGGAGGAGGGGTACAGCGTCGTCGGTGAGGCCGGGGACGGTGAGCAGGCGGTGGAGCTGGCTCGTGAGCACCGGCCCGACCTGGTGATCCTGGATGTGAAGATGCCGAAGCTCGACGGCATCTCCGCCGCCGAGAAGATCGCCGAGGAGAGCATCGCGCCGGTGCTGATGCTGACCGCGTTCTCGCAGCGGGACCTGGTCGAGCGTGCCAGGGACGCGGGTGCGATGGCGTATCTCGTGAAGCCGTTCAGCAAGACGGATGTCGTGCCGGCGATCGAGATGGCCGTGTCGCGGTTCACGGAGCTGAAGGAGCTGGAGAAGGAGGTCGCCGACCTCACGCTCCGGCTGGAGACGCGCAAGCTGGTGGACCGGGCGAAGTCGATTCTGCAGACGGAGTACGGGCTGTCGGAGCCGGCCGCTTTCCGGTGGATCCAGAAGACGTCGATGGATCGCCGGATGTCGATGCAGCAGGTCGCGGAGGCGGTCATTCAGGACGCCGACGAGAAGAAGGCCAACAAGGGCTGAGTCACCGACGCGAGAGGCCCGCTCCCCTTTCGAAGTGAAAGGGGAGCGGGCCTCTTCGTGTGGGGGTCGGGTCGTCAGTCCTCGCCCAGGTAGGCCTTGCGCACGGACTCGTCGTGCAGCAGGTCCTGCCCGGTTCCGGAGAGGACGATGTTGCCGACCTCCATGACGTGGCCCTGGTCGGCGAGGGAGAGCGCGGCCTGGGCGTTCTGCTCGACGAGGAGGATCGTCGTGCCCTGGGACTTGAGCTCCGAGATGGTCGCCATGATCTTCTGCATCATGATCGGGGAGAGGCCCATGGAGGGCTCGTCGAGCATGAGCAGCTTGGGCTGGGACATGAGGGCGCGGCCCATGGCGAGCATCTGCTGTTCGCCGCCCGAGAGGGTTCCGGCGGCCTGCTTGCGGCGTTCCCCGAGGATGGGGAAGAGGTCGTAGGCGCGCTGGATGTCCTTCTCGATGCCGTCCTTGTCCTTGCGGAGGAAGGCTCCGAGCTGGAGGTTCTCGGCGATGGTGAGGCGGGGGAAGATGTGCCGGCCTTCGGGGCTGTGGGCGAGGCCGAGGGCGACGATCTTGTGGGCGGCGACGCCGCTGAGCGGCTTGCCGTCGAAGAGTATCTTCCCGGAGGTGGGCTTCAGCAGGCCCGACAGGGTGCGCAGGGTCGTGGTCTTGCCGGCGCCGTTGGTGCCGATGAGGGTGACGACCTGGCCGGCGTCGACGCTGAAGGAGATGCCTTTGACGGCTTCGATCTTGCCGTAGGAGACCCGGAGGTCTTCGACCTCGAGGAGTGCGGTCACTGGGCTTCTCCCTTGGTGCTGCTGGTGCTGCTGGTGGTGCTGGTCGCGTCGGCGGCGGCTTCGGCGGCCTCGACCTCGGCGGCTTCGGCCTCGCCGGGGTCGCCCTCGAAGGGTTCGCCCAGGTAGGCGGCGACGACGCGCTCGTCGGCCTGGACGACTTCGGCGGTTCCCTCGACGAGCTTCTCGCCCTGGACGAGGACGGCGACGCGGTCGGAGAGGTTGAAGACGAAGCGCATGTCGTGCTCGATGAGGAGGACGGCGATGCCCTTGTCGCGGATGGCGAAGACGAGTTCCTCGGTGGCGCGCGTCTCCTGGGGGTTCATGCCGGCGGTGGGCTCGTCGAGGAGCAGCAGGCCGGGCTCGGAGGCCATGGCGCGGGCGATCTCGAGCTTGCGCTGTTCGCCGTAGGGGAGGTTGCGGGCGAGGTGGTCGCGCTTGTGGGCGAGGCCGATGAACTCGAGGAGTTCCATGGCGCGTTCCTCGCTGTCGCGTTCGGCCTTCTTGAAGCCGGGGCCGCGCAGGAGGGCGGACCAGAGGCCTTCCTTGGTACGGGTGTGGCGGCCGACGAGGACGTTCTCCAGGACCGTCATGTTGGCGAACAGACGGATGTTCTGGAAGGTGCGGGCGATGCCGGCCTGGGTGACCAGGTGGGGCTTCGGGGGGAGGACGGTGCCCTTGTAGGAGACGGTGCCCTCGGTGGGGACGTACAGGCCGGTCAGGCAGTTGAAGAAGGTGGTCTTGCCGGCGCCGTTGGGGCCGATGAGGCCGACGATCTCGCCGGCGTTGACCGTGAAGTCGACGGAGCGTACGGCGGTGAGGCCGCCGAAGCGCATCGTGACGTCGCGTGCTTCGAGTACAGGTGTCGTCATGTTTCTTACGCCCCCGCCTTGGTGACGGCCGGTTCGTCGGTCAGCGTGGTCTGTTTCGGTACGTCGAGTTGGCCGGTCTCGTGGAACTCGAGCTGGCGCCGGCGGTTGGCGATGATGCCTTCGGGGCGGAAGCGCATCAGGAGGATGAGCGCGATGCCGAAGGCGAGGAGGGACTTCTCCTGGAGGAAGACGAGCTTCTCGGGGAGGAGGTAGAGCAGGGCGGCGCCGAGGAGGGGTCCGGCGACGGTGCCCATGCCGCCGAGGACGACCGCGGCCAGGAGGAACGCGGAGTTGGGCGGGGTGGAGCCGGCGAACTGGTACGGCGTGGGGACGACGCTGTAGGTGACGTGGGCGCTGACGGTGCCGGCGAGGCCGGCGAGGGAGGCGCCGAGGGCGAAGGCGACGAGCTTGACGCGGAAGCCGTTGATGCCCATGGCGGTGGCGGCGGTCTCGTCCTCGCGGATGGCGATCCAGGAGCGGCCGATGCGGGAGTCTGCCGCACGCGTGTAGACCAGGACCACGATGGCCATGATGAGGACCATCAGCAGGTAGTAGTTGGCGAAGCGGCCGAGGGTGAATCCGCCGATGTCGTGGGCCTGGCCGAAGTTGAAGCCGAAGAAGTTCAGGTCGGGGATGTTGGCGATGCCGTTCGGGCCGTTGGTGACGTCGGGTCCGGAGTCGCCGTCCATGTTGTTCACGGCGATGCGGAAGATCTCTCCGAAGCCGAGGGTGACGATGGCGAGGTAGTCGCCGCGCAGTCGCAGGGTGGGGGCGCCGATGAGGACGCCGAAGACGAGCGATGCGGCGGCGCCGGCCAGGGCGGAGGCCCAGAAGGGCAGGTGGACGCCGGAGATGGTGGAGAACTCGGAGCCGGAGACGAGGGCGGCGGTGTAGGCGCCGACGCCGAGGAAGGCGACGTATCCGAGGTCGAGGAGTCCGGCGAGGCCGACGACGATGTTGAGGCCGAGGGCGACGGTCCCGAAGATCAGGATGTTGACGCCGATGTTGGCGTAGTGGTCGTCGGTCTGGGTGAAGGGGAAGGCGATGGCCGCGGCGAAGCCCATGGCGAGGGTGAAGCTGCGGTTGGCGGCGACGAGGGCCGAGAAGCGGTCCATGAGGCCGGCGGTGTGCAGGGCCCACATCGCGAAGGTGACGACGAACAGGTAGCCGATGAAGAGTTCGCCGTACTCGGTGTCGATGCCGTAGGTGAAGACGCCGAGGCCGATGATGGTGACCACGGTGATGACGGCCCGCTGGATCCAGGGCGCGATGGCCTGGGCGGCGGGGATGCGGTCGGGCTTGGCGATGTAGGCCTTGATGGCTTCCTTGGTGCCGTCGGTGCCGGTGCGCTCCTGGGGGAGGGCGAAGGCGCCGAGGACGGGCAGCAGGGAGGCGATGGCCGCGATCCAGCCACCGGGTTCGAGGTTGACGACGCCGCCGAGCGTGGCGCTGATGGCGATGACGGTGAACCAGGTGACGGTGAAGCCGCCGAGTGCGGTGAGCACCAGGGGTGCGTTGTTGCGGGCGGGCAGGAGCCAGCCGAGGCCGCGGATGCCGTAGGAGGCGAGCGCGAACAGGGCGGTGAGGACGCCGGCGGTGAAGGTCAGCCACTGCAGGCCACCGGGGTAGCCGTTGAAGGTGAGGTCGCCGGGGAACTCGGCGGTCCAGGTCCAGGCGAGGAACGCGGAGGCAGCGGTGGCGATGCCGCCGGCGAGCAGCAGGGCGCGGGCGGCCGCCGCGGGCAGGGGGATGAGTCCACGCGGTGCGGGCGGCGGGGTGGGGACGGCGTCCGGCACGGGCGTCTTGGTCGTCTCGGTCATGTGATCACGCCCTGTCCGCGACGCGCTCGCCGAGCAGGCCCTGTGGCCTGAAGAGGAGCACGAGGATGAGGAGGCAGAAGGCCCACACGTTGGCCCAGCTCTGGCCGCCGAGCTGGCTCATGCCCGGGATCTCGTCGATGTAGGCGGAGGCGAGGGTTTCGGCGATGCCGAGGACGACGCCGCCGAGCATGGCGCCGTAGATGTTGCCGATGCCGCCGAGGACGGCCGCCGTGAAGGCCTTGAGGCCCATGAGGAAGCCCATGCGGTAGTCGACGTTGCCGTACTTGAGTCCGTAGGCGACGGCCGCGACGGCGGCGAAGAAGCCGCCGATGGCGAAGGCGATGACGATGATGCGGTTGGTGTCGATGCCCATCAGCTGCGCGGTGTCGGGGTCCTGCGCGGTGGCCTGCATGGCGCGGCCGGTGCGGCTGCGGCGCACGAAGAAGGCGAGGGCGGCCATGCAGATGACGGCGGCGAGGATGAGGAAGATGTCGGCGTCCTTGATGGTGACGGAGCCGATGTCGTGGGTGGCGTCGAGGCCGGGGAAGGCGCGGGCGCGGTCGGCGCCAGGGTAGAAGTTGCGCACGACCTCCTGGAGGGCCAGGGAGAGGCCGATGGCCGTGATGAGCGGTGCCAGGCGTGGTGCTCCGCGCAGTGGTCGGTAGGCGAACCGTTCCGCTCCGACGGCGATGAGGATGGCCACGATGGCGCCGCCGAGGAGCATGAGGGGTACGGCGAGGGCCATCGAGGTGCCGTCGGGCAGGATGTAGAAGTAGACCGTGAGGGCGCCGAAGGCCCCGGTCATGAAGATCTCGCCGTGCGCGAAGTTGATGAGCTGGACGATGCCGTACACCATCGTGTAGCCGATGGCGATCAGCCCGTACATCGAGCCGAGAAGCAGCCCGTTGGCCAGCTGCTGCGGCAGGGTGTTCACCGCATGGCCTCCATGTCGCTGGTGGTCGTGTGCACTGGATGTGTGCGTGGTCGCGTGCTGTGTGGGGGTGTGGAAACGGGCCGCGCGGTCGGGGTCCCCTTCCGCGCGGCCCGTGATGTGGCGTTGTGGCGGGCCGGACTACTTCAGGTCGGCGGTGCCGGTCTCCACGTCCTTCCAGGCACCCTTCTCGACCTGGTAGACCGTCAGCTGCTTGTTGGTGGTGTCGCCGTACTCGTCGAAGGAGATCTTGCCGGTGAGGCCTTCGAAGTCGGACTTCTGGACACCGTCGACGACCTTGGAGCGCAGGTCGTTGATGTCGGTGGGCACCTTGCCGCCGTTGGCGTCGGCCGCGGCCTTGACGGCCTTGATGATGGCGGTGGTGGCGTCGTAGGCGTAGGCGCCGTACGCGCCGTAGTCGCCCTTGTAACCCTTGTCCTTGTACGTCTGGATGAACGTCTTGGCCGCGGGCAGGGTGTCGGCGGGGACACCGATGGCGGTGGCGAGGTCGCCCTCGGAGGACTTGCCGGCGGCCTCGATGTAGGTGGAGGCGAACATGCCGTCGCCGCCGAACAGCGGGATCTTGACGCCGGCGTCCTTGAGCTGCTTGGTGATCAGCGCGGACTCGTCGTACTGGCCGCCGTAGTAGAGCAGGTCGGCGCCGGAGTTCTTGATCTTCGTGACGAGGGAGCCGAAGTCCTTGTCGCCGGTGTTGACGTGGTCGGTGCCGACGACCTTGCCGCCGAGCTTCTTGTACTGCTCGTTGAAGATCTTCGCGAGGCCGGCGCCGTAGGTCTGCTTGTCGTCGACGACGAAGGCCTTCTTCTTCTTGAGGCCGTTGTACGCGTAGCCGGCGGCGAAGCTGCCCTGCAGCTCGTCGGTGGTGGCGGTGCGGAAGTAGGTCTTGAACGGGCGCTTCTTGTCCGTCTGCCAGTTCTTGCCCTGGGTCAGCTCGGGCGCCGTGTTCGCGGGGGAGATCTGCACCATGTTCGCCGAGGCGAAGACCTGCTGCATCGTCTGGGCGACGCCGGAGTTCAGCGGGCCGACGGCGCCGACGACCGTTTTGTCGCCGGTCAGGGCAGTGGCGTTGGACTGGCCGGTGGCGGGCTGCGCCTTGTCGTCCAGGGCCTTGAGCTTGAACTTCACGCCCGGGACCCAGTTGTTCTTGTTGGCGTCGTCGATGGCGATCTGGGCGCCGTACTGGATGCCGAGGCCGGTGGTGGAGTTCTCACCGGAGAGGGGGGCGTCCACGCCGATGGTGAACGTGGTGTCGCTCCCGCTGTCTCCGCCCTTGTCACCGCTGTCGTCTCGGGAGCCGCAGGCGGTGAGAGTCAGAGCTCCGGTCGTGAGAACGGAGGTAAGAATCACCAAGGAACGCTGTCGCACAATCAGTCCTTTCACAGGCAGGCCCCGCCCTGGTCGGGGGGTGAGTGCCGCGCTGGTACCGAACTCCCGATGGAGCGGTGACTGGCCGTGACTCTAAGCCCGGGGTAAGGGCATGGTCAGCGGCGTGGGCTCGCTTGTGACTTTCTTGTTATGACGGGGTGGATGCCTGGTCTCGGCCGATGACCCTCTCGGCGGGTTTGGTGGACTTTCGCCGAGGTCCGCATTCTGAGAACCCGCACTTCCGGTTGGCCATGGCTGAGATCGTGCGGTAGTAGGGCCGCACGCGGCCCGGAAGAGATCGGAAAGGTCTCGGGCGTAGGCGCGGCCGAAGATGAAACTGAGGCGGTGTATTGCGCGCACGTTACGGAGCGTTACGCCGAGGAAAGGCTGATCGACTTCCGGGGGGAGCGCCGAGCAATCGGAAACGGTGATTTCCACGGTGATGCCGCGGGGTGTGCCGACGGGCACGGTGGCGGCCGGGGCGGGGACGGCGCGGGCGGTGAGCCCCGGGTAGGACGTGCCGACGACCCGGAGGGTGACGTCGGGACCGCGCTCGACGGTGATGGCGAACCGGAACCGGCCTGTTTTTCCTGGTGAGTTGCTGGGGCCGGCGCGACCGAGGTAGTGCCAGGCGGTGACGGTCGGGGGCCAGGGG
>NZ_JAIGQA010000206.1:0-13403 GCF_019733245.1 Streptomyces sp. WAC04114 | reverse complement strand
GGGGCAGGCTGCGGCACCCTTCGCCTCGCGGTCCTGCCGGAGATCGTCCGGGGGGCGGGCGAGGGCAGACAGTAGCGCTTGCTGCGACTATGGTCACTGGCCGGTGACCTACCTCACCACTGCCTTCGCCACTGTTATGAGAATGGGATGATGTCGTTTATGAAGGGACGAGTCCTGGTCGTCGACGACGACACCGCACTGGCCGAGATGCTCGGCATCGTGCTGCGTGGTGAGGGTTTCGAGCCGTCGTTCGTGGCCGACGGCGACAAGGCGCTGGCCGCGTTCCGCGAGGCCAAGCCCGATCTGGTGCTGCTCGACCTGATGCTGCCCGGCCGGGACGGCATCGAGGTGTGCCGTCTGATCAGGGCGGAGTCGGGCGTGCCGATCGTGATGCTGACCGCGAAGAGTGACACGGTCGACGTCGTCGTGGGCCTGGAGTCGGGCGCTGACGACTACATCGTGAAGCCGTTCAAGCCGAAGGAGCTGGTGGCCCGGATCAGGGCGCGGCTCCGCAGGTCGGAGGAGCCCGCTCCGGAGCAGCTCGCCATCGGTGACCTGGTCATCGACGTGGCGGGGCACTCCGTGAAGCGGGAGGGGCAGTCGATCGCGCTGACGCCGTTGGAGTTCGACCTGCTGGTCGCGCTCGCGCGCAAGCCGTGGCAGGTGTTCACGCGCGAGGTGCTGCTGGAGCAGGTCTGGGGATACCGGCACGCGGCGGACACACGGCTGGTCAACGTCCATGTGCAGCGGCTGCGCTCCAAGGTCGAGAAGGACCCGGAGAAGCCGGAGATCGTGGTGACCGTCCGTGGTGTCGGGTACAAGGCAGGGCCGAGCTGACATGACCGGCGACAGTGCCGCTTCGGCGCCCGGCCGGTCCGGGGCCCGCCCGGAGCGGCCTGTCGGGCGGCAGAATCCCGGCTCTCGCTGGGCGCGGTTCCTGGAGAGCGGGCTGCTCCGGGGCGGGGTCCAGGGCAGTCCGTTCATCCGCCTGTTCATGCGGTGGGTGCGCCGGCCGCTGCTGCCCGTCATGCGGCTGTGGCGGCGCAACATCCAGCTCAAGGTCGTCGTCACGACGTTGCTGATGTCGCTGGGCGTGGTGCTGCTGCTGGGCTTCGTCGTCATCGGGCAGGTGCGCAACGGCCTGCTCGACGCCAAGGTGAAGGCGTCCCAGAGCCAGGCAACGGGCGGTTTCGCGGTGGCCAAGCAGCGGGCGGACGAGGCGGCGAGCGGCGCCGGCGACGAGGTCGCCACGTCGGACGGGCGACCCACCCAGAACGTCACGCCGTGGATGAGCGACCTGGTCTCCTCGCTGTCCAGCGGCGGCCAGGGCGCGTTCGACGTGGTGACGATGCCGGCGTCCGACGCGGACGCCGCTGGGGGCCGTGGGCAGCGTGCCTCGGGCGAGGTGGACTGGAGCAGGAGCGTCCCCGCCGACCTGCGCGAGCGGATCGGCAGCAGTACGACGGCCGCGCAGAGCTACACCCGCATCACGTACAACAACCCCACCAAGGACTCCCAGCCGGGCCTGGTCATCGGCAAGCAGGTCAACGACCCCAACGGCGATCCGTACCAGCTCTACTACCTCTTCCCGCTCACGCAGGAGGAGAAGTCGCTGAGCCTGGTCAAGGGCACGCTGGCGACGGCCGGGCTGTTCGTCGTGGTCCTGCTCGGGGCCATCGCCTGGCTCGTCGTGCGGCAGGTCGTCACGCCGGTGCGGATGGCGGCGGGAATCGCGGAGCGGCTGTCGGCCGGGCGGCTCCAGGAACGTATGAAGGTCACCGGTGAGGACGACATCGCGCGTCTCGGTGAGGCCTTCAACAAGATGGCGGCCAACCTTCAGCTGAAGATCAGCCAGCTGGAGGACCTGTCACGGATGCAGCGCCGGTTCGTGTCGGACGTGTCGCACGAACTGCGTACGCCGCTGACGACCGTACGGATGGCCGCGGACGTCATCCATGAGGCGCGGGTGGACTTCGACCCGGTGACCGCGCGGTCGGCGGAGCTGCTCGCCGACCAGCTGGACCGGTTCGAGTCGCTGCTCGCGGACCTGCTGGAGATCAGCCGGTTCGACGCCGGAGCGGCGGCGCTGGAGGCGGAGCCGATAGACCTCCGGGACGTCGTACGGCGGGTGGTCAGCGGGGCCGAGCCGCTCGCGGAGCGCAAGGGCACGCAGATCCGGATCCTGGGCGATCAGCAGCCCGTGGTCGCCGAGGCCGACGCCCGGCGCGTGGAGCGCGTGCTGCGCAACCTCGTCGTCAACGCCGTCGAGCACGGCGAGGGCAAGGACGTCGTCGTCAAACTCGCCGCTGCGGGCGGTGCGGTCGCCGTGGCGGTGCGGGACTACGGGGTCGGGCTCAAGCCGGGCGAGGCAACCCGGGTGTTCAGCCGCTTCTGGCGGGCCGACCCGGCACGCGCGCGTACCACCGGTGGTACGGGTCTGGGGCTGTCCATCGCCCTGGAGGACGCGCGGCTGCACGGCGGCTGGCTGCAGGCGTGGGGCGAGCCGGGCGGTGGCTCCCAGTTCCGGCTGACGCTGCCCAGGACCGCCGACGAGCCGCTGCGGGGCTCCCCGATACCCCTGGAGCCCAAGGACTCACGGCGGAACCGGGGCCTCGACGACGCAGGGCTGCCGTGCGGCGGCGGCGACGGCGAGAAGCGGGCGACCGTGCCGGCGCAGCCGGTGAGCGGGCCGGCGCCGCAGGGGGCGAAGCGGGACCCGATACCGCCGCGTGTCGCCCCCACCGCGGACCCGACGGCGCTGCCCGGCAACGGTTCGCGTGTGGTGCCGAGGCCCGCCTCGGGCACGCGGCGGCAGGACGCGTCGGCCGGGGACGAGTCGTCCGGCACCCGTGGGGCGGCGAGTGACCGGGAGGGGCCCGGGCGCGACGAGGGTGACGGTGGCCGGACCGGACGGGATCCGGTGGTGAACGGGCCGCGGGACGAGGACGGCGGCCGGGAGAGCGAGCCGGGGGACGTGGACAGGCAAGGGGAGGCATCTCGTGGGCGCTGACCGCGAGGGGCGCGGCCGGCGCAGGCCCGCGCGCGTGATGGCGTACGCCGCCGGTGGCGTCCTGGTGCTGGCGGGGTGCGCCTCGATGCCGGACAGCGGGGATCTGCGGGGTGTGGAGTCCACCCCGCGCCAGGAGACGCAGGTGCGGGTCTTCGCCGTGCCGCCGGGGGAGGACGCGCCGCCCTCGGAGATCGTGCAGGGCTTCCTGGAGGCGCTCACCAGCGACGACCCGCACTACAAGACCGCGCGCCAGTACCTGACCGGCGAAGCCGCGAAGGCATGGCGGCCCGAGGCGGGCGCGACGGTGCTGACCGACGGTCCTGGCGCCAAACCCGAGGCGGGCGGCGGCGGGGAGGACACCGGCGAGATCTCGTACATGCTGACCGGCACCAAGGTCGCCACCGTCGACGCGCAGCAGGCCTACGCGCCGGCGACAGGGGCGTACGGCAGGAGCGTGCACCTGACGCAGGACAGCAAGCGGCAGTGGCGGATCGACGCGCTGCCGCAGGGTGTCGTCATCGGCGAGTCGGACTTCCTGCGCAACTACATGTCCGTCAGCAAGTACTACTTCGCCTCGAACACCGACGCGGCCGGTTCGAAGTCCCAGCCCACGGCGGTCGCCGACCCCGTCTACGTGCGCCGGCGCGTGGATCCCATGACGCAGATGGTGAACTCCCTGCTCAACGGGCCCACGCGATGGCTCGGGCCCGTGGTCAGGTCGAGCTTCCCGACCGGTACGGCGCTGGCGAAGGACGCCGGCGCGCTGACGCCCGACGACCGGAACAAGCTGACGATCCCGCTCAACCGCAAGGCGGCGGGCGTCGGCACCAACCGGTGCCAGGAGATGGCCGCCCAGATCCTGTTCACGCTGCGCAACCTCAGCCCCGCCGTGGACGAGGTCGGGCTGCGCGTCGGCGGGTCGGAGCTGTGCTCGCTCACCCGCGGGGCGGCCGACGCGGCGGCCTCCCGGAGCTCGGCGCGGCACCCCGATTACCTGTACTTCGTGGACGGCGAGCACCGGCTCGTGCGCATCCCCACGGGCGACAGCGGCACCGACCCGGACGCGGCGCCGGGGGCGCTCGGCGAGGGCGACACGGCACTGCGGTCGGCGGCGGTCTCGCGTGACGAGCACACCGCGGCCGGCGTCAGTCTCGACGGCAGGTCGCTGTACGTGGGGTCGCTGGTCTCGGGCGGTTCGCTGGGCGAGCCGCTGCTGCGCAGCAGGGGCGGCGCCGAGAAGGACCGGCTGACGACCCCCAGCTGGGACGCGGACGACGGCCTGTGGGTGGCCGACCGCGACCCCGACCGTCCGCGGCTGCTCCTCTTCGAAGAGGGCAAGGGCGATCCGGTGGAGGTGCGGATGCCGCACCTGGACGGACGGATCCAGTCCGTGCGGGTGGCCGCCGACGGGGTGCGCATCGCGCTCGTCGTGGAGAAGGGCGGCAAGAAGACCCTGCTCATCGGGCTGATCGAGCGGGACGGCAAGCCGGGTGGGAAGCCTGCCGTCAGCGTGGTCGAACTGCGCTCCGCGACACCGGAGTTGGAGCAGGTCACCACCATGTCGTGGGCCGGGGACAGCCGGCTCGTGGTGGTCGGGCGCGAGCACGGTGGCGTCGAGCAGATGCGGTACGTCCAGGTCGACGGCTCCACGCCGGACGTGCCGGCGCCCGCGGCCCTGACGGGCGTCAAGGAGGTCACGGCGGCCGAGGACGACCAGTTGCCGCTGGTGGCGTACTCCGTGGACGGCATCGTCCGCCTGCCGTCGGGCGAGCAGTGGAAGAAGGTGACGGAGGGCACGGCGCCGGTCTATCCGGGGTGAGGTGTGAGTGCCCCGGTGGCAGATGTGCCGGGGCGCTGGAGGACGGGGGGCCGCTCCTGCCGAGGTGACTCGGGAGGGGCGGCTTTTGTGTTCACGGGGGCGTGCAGGGGGCTGCTGCCCGGGTCTCCTGCGGGGGTCGTTCCTGCGGGTCACTCGTGTGGGGGACGCGCTGGTGGTGGGGCGCGGGGTTGTCCACAGGCCGTTGTCCACAGGGGTGGCGGGGTTGGGCTCGTGTCGGCACAGTGGAAGTCATGCGGGGGTGGTGGCAGGACCTCACCGACCTGGTGCTGCCGGGCGAGTGCGGAGGCTGTGGCGTGCTTCGTACGGTGTTGTGCGCGCGGTGCCGTGCGGTGCTGTGCGGATCGGCGGTGCACCGGGTGCGGCCGGTGCCGGAGCCGCCCGGGCTGCCCGTGGTGCATGCGGCCGCCCGGTACGCGGACGAGGTGCGGGCGACACTGCTGGCCCACAAGGAGCGCGGTGCCCTCGCCCTCGCCGGACCGCTCGGGGTGGCGCTGGCGGGAGCCGTGCGGACGGGGCTTCGGGCTGCCTCGGCTTCGGCGGAGGCCGGGGTGGCGTGGCCCCGGGGCGGCAGGGCTCCCGTGCTGCTTGTGCCGGTGCCGTCCGGGCGGCGCTCCGTGCGGGCCCGGGGGCACGATCCGGCGCGGCGTATCGCGCTCGCTGCGGCGGGTGAGCTGCGACGGCGGGGAGTCTCGGCGCGAATGGCCGGCGTGCTGCGGCAACGGCGGACCGTGGCCGACCAGTCGGGCCTCAACTCCTGGCAGCGGCTGGACAACCTCGCGGGCGCTCTGGCGGTGGCCCCCGCGGGGGCGCGGCTCCTCTCCGCGGGGCCGGTCGTCCTCGTCGACGACGTGATGACCACAGGCGCCTCCCTGGCGGAGGCCGCGCGAGCCGTGCGGGCGGTCTCCGCCAGGCCCGGGGGCCCGTCCGGGGCACCGGGGCCGATTCCGAACGCTGCGTGGACTTCGGCCGTGTACGGGGGAGAGACGTGGGAAAGCAGAGAGGAACAGAACGTCGGATCAAGGCAGGAGAGGACGGGTCGGCGGCCCGACCGGCAGGTAAACGCGGGCACGGATGACGCCGGCGGAGTCGTTGACGTGGTGTGCGCGGCAGTGGTGGCGGCATCACCTGACTCTTTCGAAATAAACCGGAACTGACTGAGATCTTGTGTCGTTGCAGGTAACGAGAGGACCTATTCACCTGAACGGAGGTACGCCGCAGTAGAGGGTGACGACATCCGTCCGGGCGAGATATGTTCGGTTCAGAGGGAAAGCCGCAGGCCACACCTCTCAAAACCGAATGCCGTGCTGCGGGTTTTTCATCATCACTCGCGACGGTGGAGTGGAGATCTCGCTCACGGGGGAGGAGGTGGAAGTCACCGAGTCCGAGGTTCCGGGACTCACCGGAGCCTGGTGCAAAAGGGAGATGCTCCGCACCGAAGCGGAGCGATCCGGGAACGGAGTTCTGCGTGGACATCGTCGTCAAGGGCCGCAAGACCGAGGTGCCCGAGCGGTTCCGGAAGCACGTGGCCGAGAAGCTGAAGCTGGAGAAGATCCAGAAGCTCGATGGCAAGGTGATCAGCCTCGACGTCGAGGTGTCCAAGGAGCCCAACCCCCGGCAGGCCGACCGTTGCGACCGAGTGGAGATCACGCTCCGCTCCCGCGGTCCGGTGATCCGGGCGGAGGCAGCGGCGAGCGATCCGTACGCGGCGCTCGACCTGGCGGCGGAAAAGCTGGAAGCCCGGCTGCGCAGGCAGCACGACAAGAGGTATTCGCGCCGTGGTGCGCGCCGGATCCCGGCCGCCGAGGTCGCCGACCACGTCCCGGGCGTGGCGACACTCAACGGAAACGGACTCGTGCCGGCTCCCGAGGAGGAGCCCGAGGCCGTACCCACGAAGAAGATCGGCTCGCTGGAGGTGCAGGGTGACGGCCCCATCGTCGTCCGCGAGAAGACCCACGTCGCAGCACCCATGACCCTCGACCAGGCTCTCTACGAGATGGAGCTGGTCGGGCACGACTTCTACCTGTTCGTCGACTCGGAGACCAAGGAACCGAGTGTCGTCTACCGACGGCATGCCTACGACTACGGCGTGATCCACCTCAGCACGGACACGATGGTCACCCAGGCCCACTCCCCGGACGCGGGCGGTGCGCTCGGCGGCTGACCATGCCGGGTGACAGCGGAACAGGTGCCCCTGGAGCGCGTGTGCGCCCCCAGGGGCACCCCCGTGCGACCACTTCGCGCCCCGCTCCGGCACCCCGCTGCCGTCCGGGCATGAAATCATGGTGGCCACGGCCCAACCGGTGGGTCGCTGCTCTGGGTTGGCGATGGCTCAGGACCTCAGGCCACAGCCTTCAGGGGGAGGAACGATGGCGGACAGCTTCGGACCGATGCGTGACGAGGACGCCGACGACGGCGTCGTCGGCATGGGCCCGGACTCGGGGACACCACGCAAGGAACCGATCAGAGTCCTCGTGGTGGACGACCACGCCCTGTTCCGCCGTGGCCTGGAGATCGTGCTCGCGGCCGAGGAGGACATCCAGGTCATCGGGGAGGCGGGCGACGGCGCCGAGGCCGTCGAGAAGGCCGCCGACCTGCTGCCCGACATCGTCCTGATGGACGTGCGGATGCCCAAGCGGGGCGGAATCGAGGCGTGCACCTCCATCAAGGAGGTGGCACCCAGCGCCAAGATCATCATGCTGACGATCAGCGACGAGGAAGCCGATCTCTACGACGCCATCAAGGCGGGCGCGACCGGCTATCTCCTCAAGGAGATCTCCACCGACGAGGTGGCCACCGCCATTCGCGCGGTGGCCGACGGGCAGTCGCAGATCAGCCCGTCCATGGCGTCGAAACTCCTCACGGAGTTCAAGTCGATGATCCAGCGCACGGACGAACGCCGGCTGGTGCCCGCGCCGCGTCTGACCGATCGCGAACTGGAAGTCCTGAAGCTGGTCGCCACGGGCATGAACAACCGGGACATCGCCAAGGAGTTGTTCATCTCCGAGAACACCGTGAAGAACCACGTCCGCAACATCCTGGAGAAGCTGCAGCTGCACTCCAGGATGGAAGCGGTGGTGTACGCGATGCGGGAGAAGATCCTCGAGATCCGCTAGAGACCGGTCCGGCCCGGAGACCGGTCCGGCCCGGAGACCGGTCCGGGCCAGGCGCCCCCGGTCTCAGCCGAGGAGGCGGGCGAGTTCCTTCGTCAGGGGCTCGCGCAGGTCGGGCGCGTCGACCCGCTCCACGCGGACGTTCGTGCAGTCCACCCACGTCGCCGCCTCCGCCAAGGCCTGGGCGACCGCCGGCACGGCCTTCGGGCCGTCCAGCGTGACCTGCTTGGCCACCAGCGTGCGGCCCTCCCGGGCCGGGTCCACGCGGCCGACGAGACGCCCGCCGGCCAGCACCGGCATCGCGAAGTAGCCGTACACGCGCTTCTGCTTGGGGACGTAGGCCTCCAGGCGGTGGGTGAAGCCGAAGATCCGCTCCGTGCGCGCCCGCTCCCAGATCAGGGAGTCGAACGGCGACAGCAGTGTGGTGCGGTGGCGGCCGCGCGGCGGCGTTTGAAGGGCCGCGGGGTCGGCCCAGGCGGGCTTGCCCCAGCCCTCGACCGAGACCGGGACCAGGCCCGAATCCGCGATCACCGCGTCGACCTGCTCGCCCTTGAGCCGGTGATAGTCGGCGATGTCCGCACGGGTGCCGACCCCCAGGGAACGGCCCGCCAGACGGACCAGGCGGCGCAGGCACTCGGTGTCGTCCAGCTCGTCGTGCAGCAGCTCCTGCGGGACGGCGCGCTCGGCGAGGTCGTAGAGGCGCTTCCAGCCGCGGCGCTCCACGCAGACCACCTCGCCGTACATCAGGGCGCGTTCGACGGCGACCTTGGAGCCGGACCAGTCCCACCAGTCGCTCGTCCTCTTCGCGCCGCCCAACTCCGTCGCGGTGAGGGGGCCTTCGGAGCGGAGCTGCTTGATGACCTGGTCGTAGGTGCCGTCGGGCAGGTCGTGGTTCCAGTGCGGGCGGTTGCGGTAGGCGCGGCGGCGGAAGGCGAAGTGGGGCCACTCCTCGATGGGGAGGATGCAGGCGGCATGGGACCAGTACTCGAAGGAGTGCGTGTCCTGCCAGTAGGCGTCCTCGACCGTCTTGCGGCCCACCGCGCCCAGGCGGGCGTACGGCACGAGTTCATGGGAGCGGGCCAGGACCGAGATCGTGTCGAGCTGTATCGCGCCCAGGTGGCGGAGGATCCCACGGACGCCGGAGCGGCGGTCGGGCGCGCCGAGGAAGCCTTGGGCGCGGAGCGCGATTCTGCGGGCCTCGTCGGCGGAGAGGTCTGCGACGGTGCGCGGGGTGGTCATGGCCGCAGAGTAGGGGGTGGGACTGACAACGGGCTGTGACCTGCGGGTCTGCCCGGGCCGTCCGGTCAGCGCGCCGGCAGGTACGGCGCCGTCGACGGCAGGCCCATGTCCGAGGGGAGCAGGGACCCCACCCAGATGTCCCGGCGTACCCCCTTGTTGTTCATCGCGGAGCGCAGCGTGCCCTCGATCGTGAAGCCCGCTCTTTCCGCCACCGCGCGCGATGCCCGGTTCCCCACCTCCGCACGCCATTCGACGCGGTCGAGAGCGGCATGCGTGAAGGACCAGCGGCAGGCGGCGAGGGCGGCCTCGGTGACATAGCCGTTGGCGCGGTGCTCCTTCACGGCCCAGAAGCCGATCTCGCCCATGCCCAGGGCGCGCATGGTGATGCCGATCATGCCCGCCAGTTCTCCGGAGTGCAGGAAGACGCCGAAGGTGAACATGGAGCCGTCCGCCCAGCCGTCCGGTACCAGTTGTTCCGTGAAGCTCCGGGCGTGCTCGCGCAGGTAGGGCGAGGGGATCGTGGTCCAGCGCTGGATGTCGGGGTCCTGGCAGGCGTCGTACACCGCGTCGGTCTCCTGGGAGCCGACCGTGCGCAGCAGGAGGCGGTCCGTGGCGAGGGTGGCGGGTTCCATCGACCGATTCTGCTCGGAGGCCGGCCGCGAAGCCAGGTGTTTGCCGTCGGTGAAGGGGTGGTCACGCGTTGTGCAATTCGGTGGAGAGGTGCGGCACTATCCGAGGGGCCCGCACGTTGTCCCCTTTGAAGCAGACGTGAATCAGAATTGAAGCAGCGGACGGTCGCCGTCACGGCAGGCCCTCCCGGCGCGGTGGGGTCCTCGCATACGATGGCCGTTGCTCAGTAAGTCAAGTGGTAACCGACCGTCCCAGGCCCGACCGGCAAGGAGACCAACCCCCGTGTCCGTCCTCTCGAAGCTCATGCGTGCAGGCGAAGGCAAGATCCTGCGCAAGCTGCACCGCATCGCGGACCAGGTCAACTCCATCGAAGAGGACTTCGTCGACCTCTCCGACGCCGAGCTGCGCGCCCTCACCGATGAGTACAAGCAGCGCTACGCCGACGGCGAGACCCTGGACGACCTGCTGCCCGAGGCGTTCGCCACCGTCCGCGAGGCCGCCAAGCGCGTCCTCGGCCAGCGTCACTACGACGTGCAGATGATGGGTGGCGCGGCCCTGCACATGGGCTACGTGGCCGAGATGAAGACCGGTGAGGGCAAGACCCTCGTCGGCACCCTGCCGGCGTATCTGAACGCCCTGTCCGGCAAGGGCGTCCACATCATCACGGTCAACGACTACCTGGCCGAGCGCGACTCCGAGATGATGGGCCGCGTCCACCGTTTCCTGGGCCTCGAGGTCGGCTGCATCCTCGCCAACATGACGCCGGCTCAGCGCCGCGAGCAGTACGCCTGCGACATCACGTACGGCACGAACAACGAGTTCGGCTTCGACTACCTGCGCGACAACATGGCGTGGTCCCAGGACGAGCTCGTCCAGCGCGGCCACAACTTCGCCATCGTCGACGAGGTCGACTCCATCCTCATCGACGAGGCCCGTACGCCGCTGATCATCTCCGGCCCGGCCGACCAGGCCACCAAGTGGTACGGAGACTTCGCCAAGCTGGTCAAGCGCCTCAAGCGCGGCGAGGCCGGCCAGCCGCTCAAGGGCCTCGAGGAGACCGGCGACTACGACGTCGACGAGAAGAAGCGCACGGTCGCCATCCACGAGTCCGGTGTCGCCAAGGTCGAGGACTGGCTGGGCATCGACAACCTCTACGAGTCGGTGAACACCCCTCTGGTGGGCTACCTGAACAACGCCATCAAGGCCAAGGAGCTCTTCAAGAAGGACAAGGACTACGTCATCATCGACGACGAGGTCATGATCGTCGACGAGCACACCGGACGTATCCTCGCCGGCCGCCGCTACAACGAGGGCATGCACCAGGCGATCGAGGCGAAGGAAGGGGTGCCGATCAAGGACGAGAACCAGACGCTCGCCACGATCACCCTCCAGAACTTCTTCCGCCTCTACAAGCGCCACGACCACAACGGCAAGGAACAGCCCGGTCTGTGCGGCATGACCGGTACGGCCATGACCGAAGCGGCCGAGTTCCACCAGATCTACAAGCTCGGCGTGGTGCCGATCCCGACCAACCGGCCGATGGTCCGCAAGGACCAGTCGGACCTGATCTACCGGACCGAGGTCGCCAAGTTCGAGGCGGTCGTCGACGACATCGAGGAGAAGCACCGCAAGGGGCAGCCGATCCTCGTCGGCACGACCTCCGTCGAGAAGTCCGAGTACCTCTCGCAGCAGCTCAGCAAGCGCGGCATCCAGCACGAGGTGCTCAACGCCAAGCAGCATGACCGGGAGGCGACGATCGTCGCCCAGGCCGGCCGCAAGGGCGCCGTCACCGTGGCGACCAACATGGCCGGCCGTGGTACGGACATCAAGCTCGGCGGCAACCCCGAGGACCTCGCCGAGGCGGAGCTGCGTCAGCGCGGCCTCGACCCCGAGGAGCACATCGAGGAGTGGGCGCACGCCCTGCCCGAGGCGCTCAAGCGGGCCGAGAAGGCCGTCCAGAACGAGAAGGACGAGGTCGAGAAGCTCGGCGGGCTCTACGTGCTCGGCACCGAGCGGCACGAGTCGCGGCGCATCGACAACCAGCTGCGCGGTCGTTCCGGCCGTCAGGGCGACCCGGGCGAGTCCCGCTTCTACCTCTCCCTCGGTGACGACCTGATGCGGCTGTTCAAGGCCCAGATGGTCGAGCGCGTCATGTCGATGGCGAACGTCCCGGACGACGTGCCGATCGAGAACAAGATGGTCACGCGCGCGATCGCCTCGGCCCAGTCGCAGGTCGAGCAGCAGAACTTCGAGACGCGGAAGAACGTCCTGAAGTACGACGAGGTCCTCAACCGCCAGCGCGAGGTCATCTACGGCGAGCGGCGCCGCGTCCTGGAGGGCGAGGACCTGCACGAGCAGGTGCAGCACTTCATGGACGACACCATCGACGCCTACGTCCAGGCCGAGACCGCCGAGGGCTTCCCCGAGGACTGGGACCTCGACCGGCTGTGGGGCGCCTTCAAGCAGCTCTACCCGTGCAACGTCTCGATCGAGGAACTGGAGGAGGCGGCCGGCGACCGGGCCGGGCTGACCGCCGAGTTCATCGGCGACTCCATCAAGGACGACATCCACGACCAGTACCAGGCGCGTGAGGCGCAGCTCGGCTCCGAGATCATGCGTGAGCTGGAGCGCCGGGTCGTGCTGTCGGTCCTGGACCGCAAGTGGCGCGAGCACCTCTACGAGATGGACTACCTCCAGGAGGGCATCGGCCTGCGCGCCATGGCGCAGAAGGACCCGCTGGTCGAGTACCAGCGCGAGGGCTTCGACATGTTCACCGCCATGATGGAGGGCATCAAGGAGGAGTCCGTCGGCTACCTGTTCAACCTGGAGGTCCAGGTCGAGCAGCAGGTCGAGGAGGTCCCGGTCGAGGACACCAAGCCGGTGGCCGACCTCGAGAAGCAGGACGCGGTGCCGGCGCAGGCGGGCTCCCGGCCGGAGATCCGGGCCAAGGGACTCGACGTCCCGCAGCGGCGCAACCTGCACTTCTCCGCGCCGACGGTCGACGGCGAGGGCGGGACCATCGAGGGCGACTTCACCGAGGACGGCGAGCCGGTACGCTCCGAGGCCGACGGCCTGACGCGCGCGGAGCGGCGCAAGCAGTCGCGTAGCCGGGGTCGCCGCAAGAAGTGACGGTCGCCGAGGCACCGTAGCGGCTTGAGGGGCCGGACACCCGAGGGTGTCCGGCCCCTCGGTTTTGTGCCTCAGTCGGACTCCGTGCGGGGCGGGCGGAGGCCGAGTTCCACAGCCGTGCAGCGCCAGCGCAGGTCCTGGCCGAGTTCCAGGCGGAAGGCCATGGCGCGCAGCCGGTCGCCGGCGCCGACGCGTGCGAAGGCCTCGATGGCGCCCGGGCGGGGTTCGTAGTAGCCGATGTCGCGTACGACGGGGCGGGCGCCGCGGGTGCGCAGGGGGCCGCGTTCGGCCAGCCAGGCCAGTTCGTCGTAGGCCCGGCCGCGGGTGTGGCGGAGCATCGAGTGGACGGGGCGGTGACCGCTCAGAACGGCGACGAGGAGGTCGGCGAACACGTCGGTGGGGAGGGGCTGGGGGATCCGCGCGTGCCGGGACCCCTGTGCCGGGA